>JADZET010000415.1 GCA_020850375.1 Phycisphaeraceae bacterium
CATTGATGCTCGTCAAGACCAGCCAGTCATACTCCCTCATCGCTCCAATGCGCTCATCTACCCTCTTAAGCATCTCACCTTCCAACGGCTCAATCTCAATCGTCGGCGCCTCGAGCACCTCCGCCCCTCGCTCCAGCAGCATCGCCGACAGCGCCGACGCCTGATGCCGCGTCCGAGTCACGATCACGCGTTGTCCGAACAGCGACCGCCGCGTGAACGCATCTAAGCCCACCTCGCGCAGCCCCGCCACGCGTCCCACCACCACGATCGCCGGCGACCCGAGCTTCTCCCGCTCGACCACCCCCGCGATCGTCGCCAGCGTCCCCCGCGCGCTCCGCTGCCGCGGCGTCGTCCCCCACTGCACCACCGCCGCCGGCATGTCGCTCCCCACACCCTCGCCCATCAGCGTCCCCGCGATCGCCTCGAGCCGGCTCATCCCCATGTAGAAGCACACCGTCCCCCCCGCCCTGATCAGCCCCGCCAGCGCCGCGTAGTCGATCGCCGATCCCTCTTTCGTCGGGTCCTCATGCCCCGTCACCAGCGTCACCGTGCTCGCCACCTCTCGGTGCGTCACCGGGATCCCCGCCGCCGCCGGCCCAGCGATCCCGCTGGTCACCCCCGGAATCACCTCGCACGCCACCCCGTGCTTAAACAGATACGCCGCCTCCTCCGCCCCTCTCCCGAACAGGTACGGATCCCCACCCTTCAGCCGCACCACCACAGGGTTCCCCGGCCCCTTGGCCTCATCCACCAAGAGCTGATTGGTCTGGTCCTGCGTCAGCGTGTGCGCGCTCGACCGCTTGCCCACGTCGATCCGCTTCGCCCCCGCCGGCGCCTCATTGAGCAATCGCGGGTTCGCCAGCGCGTCAAACACCACCACGTCCGCCCGACGCAGCACCTCCAGCCCCCGCGCCGTGATGAGCCCCGGGTCCCCCGGCCCCGCCCCCACCAGGTACACCTTCGCCCCGCGCTTGACCAATAAGTCCTGCTCTTTCCGCATCCCCCGATCTTACCTCACCGCCCCCCCGCGCGAGCCGCGACGTCCCCGTCGCGGCCACCCCCACTCCCACGCCGCCCCTGAGTCCGCGAAGGGGCGGATACCTGCCCCCTCAATATTCCGACCCCCGCCTGCGCCTTCCGGGAGCCAAGCCCGGGCATTGCCATGCCTGGGTCTTCTTCTATCATGACACTTATCTCTTTCGAGATATCAACGCCCTCTCCAGGACCCTCCCATGTCCACCCCCCTCACCCCCCCTCCCCGTCCCCGCCGCCTGCGCCGCTCCCCACTGCTCCGCCGCGCCGTCGCCGACGTCCACCTCCACGCCTCGAACCTCATCTACCCCCTCTTCGTCACCGAGGACGACCTGCCTCATCCCGTCCACTCCATGCCCGGCATCGACCAACTCCCCGTCACCCACGCCCTCGAGCTCATGCGACGCCTCAGCGCCCGAGGCCTATGCCAGTTCCTCCTCTTCGGCGTCACCCCCCCCGCCAAGAAAGATCCCACCGGCTCCTACGCTCAGAGCCCCGACGCCCCCGTCAACCGCACCCTCGCCGAGGCCCGCCGCGCCGGCCTGCCCGTCCTGCTCTACGCCGACCTCTGCCTCTGTGAATACACCGACCACGGCCACTGCGGCGCCCTCTGCCCCGACGACAAGCTCACCCTCGTCGACAACGACCGCACCCTCGACCTCTACGCCCAGACCGCACTCGCCCAGGCCCGGGCCGGCGCCGACGTCGTCGCCCCCTCGGGCATGATGGACAACCAGGTCGCCGCCATCCGCAGCGCCCTCGACCAATCCTCCTTCACCCACACCGCCATCCTCGCCTACAGCATCAAGTACGCCTCGAGCCTCTACAGCCCCTTCCGCGACGCCGGCCAGGGCGGCATGACCTTCGGCTCCCGCCAGAGCTACCAGATGGACTACCGCCGCGCGCATGAATGGCGCACCGAACTCGCCCTCGACATCGCCCAGGGCGCCGACATGGTCATGGTCAAACCCGCCGCGACCTACCTCGACATCATCCACCAGGCCCGCCAGGCCACCGACCTCCCCCTGGCCGCCTACCACGTCAGCGGCGAATTCTCCATGCTCCACGCCGCCGCCGCCAAGGGCTGGCTCGACCTGCCCGCCGCCGCCATCGAAACAACCCTCGCCATCAAGCGAGCCGGCGCCGACCTGATCATTTCCTACTTCGCCCCCGACCTGCTGGACTGGCTCAAGCTCTAGCTCTGACCCCCGACCCCCGGATTGAGACGGTTAATCCCGGATCAACCAAAAAATACACGCGGCGACTTGTGCCGCCGCGCCTTGGCCTTGGTCCATGGGGTTCGCGTGATCCCCACCCCGTCATCCCCGCCCGTTCGCCGCCACCGGGCACGTCACCACGTCTGCGCCTCGCGCGCCGACTTGCGCTTCTTGCCGCCGCGGCCGCTCTCCGCCGCCATGTGCTCGAGGATCAGGTTCACCACGTTGGGCATGATCTCCTGCGGGTACTGCCCCAGGATCGCCGCCTGGATCGTCTCGGGCTGCACCGAGAACCATTCCACCAGCCGCGAGGCCACCGCCACCTGGGTCATCCCCTTGCGATGGCTCAGCTCCGTCAGCCGGTCCTTCGCCGCCGGCGTCAGCTCTATCCGCATGATTACGCGCTTGCTCATGGCGGGAACATACTCCCTGGCCCTGTAGTGATCTATGGACCAACCGTAGTTCTTTCCTACAAGGCGCTCATGCCCGGCCCAAGGCTCCTCCGCCGCACCCTCGCGACGGCCCGGACCTGCCTACCGCAGCGCCCTGCTCTTGCCCCCGACCATCTGCTGCAAAAGCCGCCGTGCCAGCTCCTGCTGCGCCTGGGCCGACAACTGCCCCAGCACCGCCGCCTGGATCAGCTCGTTCTGCTCCACGAACCAGTTCACCAGACGCGTCATTACCGCGATCTGCGTCATCCCACGCCGGTCACAAAGCTCGTCGAGCATCTTCTTGCACGACGACTCGAGCTGCACCCGCACTGTCACACGATTGGTCAACATGGTTCAACACCTTAATCCCCCGGCCTCGTAGCTATCTACTGTCGGGCCGTAGTTTTTCGGTTTTTGTCCGCCGACGCCCGACGCCGTCCGCGGACCCCTGGCCCTCCCCAGGGCGGGATGGCCCAGCTTCACCCACGCCCGCGTTCACTTCCGCCTGTTCTCCATCATCGCCCCTCCCCTGAGCATCCTTGAGTTGCTTAACTTGAACGCAAGCTTTTTCCCTTTTTCGCGCGGCAATTATCCTCGCCTCATGTTTTTTAACCTCCCCCCCTCTTCACAACCCAACCCCCCCATCCACGCTTCCCCTACACGCGACCCGCCCGAGCCGTCACACCGTAAATCGGATTCGTATGGATGCTAAAAACTCAATGGAGCAGGGGCGAACCCGCAGGACCAGACCGTGTCAGTCAGTTACGCTCGAACTGACCCATCAGGCCCCGTCGTCCCAACGCATCCATGAAAGCCTTGCACCGCCCGGCGCCGCGCTGCCCGCCGATCAAGGATCGTCGGTGCCGACTGGGCCCGCCGCCCGAAAATACAACAAAACTCCCGAAAACCCCCGCCCCCGGCAGGTTTTCGACGCCGTCCTCACCGCAACGCACGTTTTTCGGGGCTTCCGTCATCAGAGGTCGTCACGCGCTGGCGGACCCCCGGCCACGATGAAGATAACGCATGCCGCTGGTTAATGTCCATCTTTTTGCGTCGTGTGTCGCAAAAACGTAAAAATATACATCACTCAACGGCTTGCCCGCCCGGGCCGTGGAAAACAGCAACCTCTGCCCAAGTGCCGGCTATCTTGCCCCCATTGACCACAAAATGTCCCGAGAACGAGGGCGACGGGGCTCGAACCCGCAACCTCCGGATCGACAGTCCGGTGCTCTAACCAATTGAGCTACGCCCCCTGCGGCTGGCTGTGATCATTTCGATCGCGGCCCTCCAACCGGTTGCAGATCGCCTACTTTATTTTCCCCCCCGCGTTTGTCAAACCCTCGTCCCCCAATCCCTCATCCCTAATCCCCAACCCCCAATCCCCTTACTTCACCTCGCTCATCGGCACCGGCGACCGATCCTTCGCCGATTTCACCGCCGCCGCCAGCACCCGCTGCGTCTCATACGCGTCCGCGAAGTCCGGCAGCGGCACCACCGCCTTCTGACCCCCCAGCACCCGGAAGATGTCCGACGCCATGTTGATGAACCCGTGCTCATACCCGATCACGTGCGACGCCGGCCACCACGCCCCCGCGTAAGGATGCCCGTCCCCCCCACGCGTCACGTTGATCACCGACCACCCCTGCAAACGCGGCTCGATCGTCGCGTCATACCACTCGAGCTCCTTCATCCGCTCGAAATTAAAACGCAACGCCCCCTTCTCACCGTGGATCTCGATCCGGTTCCGATTCTTGTCCCCCGTCGACAACCGCGACGTGTCAAAGCTCGCCACCGCACCCCCGCTCATCTTCGCGATGAAGATCATCGCGTCCTCCACCGTGCTCCGACCCTTCTTCTTCCCGCTCCGCTTCGCCCCCCGACCGGCGATCTCCCCCCCCGCGTCATCGATGAGGTCTCGTTC
>JADZET010000416.1 GCA_020850375.1 Phycisphaeraceae bacterium
ACTCCCACGCCGACACCCCATGCTCATCCACCACATTGAACGTCTTCCCCCACCCCATCGGCTTCTCCGCCGCCAGCGCGAACGCCATCGCGCAATTCTCCACGTGCGTGATCGGCAGCTCCCGCCGCGCCCCAAACACCAACTGCCACCCCCCCACGCGCTGCCCGATCCCCGCCAGATCCCAGTGATCCCTCCCCCAGATAAACCCCGGCCGAAGCACCGCCAGTTTCCGCTCCGCATCCCCCTCCGCCCACCGCCGGCAGAGCCGCTCCTGCCACACCTTCGCCACCGCATACCCATCTCGCTCGTACAACGCCCGCCCGATCTCCACCGGCGACTCCTCATCCATCACCCCATTCCGGGCGATCTGCCGGTAGTCATACACCGAGAAACTGCTCGCCAGCACCAGCTTCTCCACCCTCGCCTCCACCATCGCCGCCAGCAGCCGCTCCGTCCCCACCGCCGTCGACGCGAACTGCCCCTCCTCATCCCCCGTCACCGCCGCCGCCAGGTGCACCACCACTTCCATCCCCGCCAACGCCGCGCCTAAATCGCGCTCCGCCCGCAGATCCGCCTTGACCCAACGAACCCCTTCGATGGTCCCCGGCTCCGACGCCGGCCGAACCATCCCCGCCACCGTGTGCCCGCGTGCAACCAATTCCGCCACCACATGCCGGCCGAGAAACCCACTCGCTCCCGTGACAAGGATGTTCATGCCCCACCCCCTCTCGCCCCTTCCGGGGGCAGAGGCGCTTCCGGGGGCGGCGCCGAGGCGCTGAGCATCCCCACCAGCTCATTGACCTCCTCGATACTCTTGCGACCCACCGGCGGCGCCACCGTCGCGTCCCCCTCCACGCGCTTGCTCATCGCCCCATAGAATTCCTCAATCAGCCGCCACAGCCCCTCATACGCCCCCGGCCCGCCCGCCAGCTTCCTCTTCAAGCCCCCCACCGCCGCCCGACACACCGCCCACGACTCGCTCAGTTGATTCTTCACCGGCATCAATGGCCGCGCTCCCTCACGCACCCGATGCACCGTCAGCCGCGGCTCGAACAGATTCGCCGCCGCCTGCATCTTCGTCCCCCACACCCGCACCCAGAAACCGTCCGGCTGCGACCGCGCCGAAAAAACCAACTCCGCCGACCCCCGCTCCCCATCAATCAACGCCCGAAACTCATCGAACGGCACCGCCGACCCCGCCGCCCGCTTGCGCCACAGCGTCTGAACCCCCTGCTTCCCTTCCGGGGCCGGGGGCCCGACAAACGCGTGCGCCAAGTAAGCCAGATGCGTCAGAAAATCGCTCACCGCCCCCCCGCGTTGCCGCAGCGCCGGGTGCGGCGCGTTCCGATCCGCGAACCGACTCCCGGGGCCCAGAATGTCCAGCGTGATCGTCACCTCCACGTGCGCGACCTCCCCCATCGCCCCACTGTGCAGCCACGCGAGCATCTGCCGCACCGAGTCGTCGAACAGATAATTGTGATCCTCGATCAGCCAGAGATTCTTCTTCCCCGCCAGCTCAAACAACCCCCGCAACTGCTCGGGCCTCTCCGTCGCCGGCTTCTCGACAATGACATGCGCCCCCGCCTCGAGCGCCATCCGCGCCAGCGCCTCATGCGTCTGCACCGGCGTCGTCACGTGCACCACACCCGGCCGAACCTCCGCCAGCATCCTCGCGTAGTCCGTGAACCACCGCTCCACCCCGAACCGCTCCGCCAGCGACTCGACCATCACCCGCGACAGATCGCACACGCCCCCCACCCGCACCACCCCCCGCTCCGCCAGCATCGACAGCGCCCCGACGTGCTGCCGAGCGATGTGCCCCGCCCCGACCACCGCCGCTGTGATGGGTGCTTCCATGATGGGCCTCGTCACGCGCCACACCGCGCCTTGCCAACTACGCCCGCAAGGACCGCCGAAGGCTACTTCCCGGGGGGACGATAGAACGCCGCCGCCTCGTCCCACGCCCGCGCCTCATCCCACCCCAGCGCCGCCGCGTCCAGTTTATCCGTGTTGAACCGCACCAACGGCTCACCGAAATCCGTCTGCTTCCTAAGCTCCAACTCGCACGCCATCCCCAATCGCCCGCTCATCTCCCGAGCGAACCGCTGCGCGAACGCCCCCTGCGTCTCGACATACCCGCTCGGGTTGCACCGGCTGAACCCCGGCTCCCCCGGCAGCGTCTCGACGAATTTCCGGTACGCCTTGGCCAGCAGCGACACATGAATATTGTCCCGCACGTACTCCGGCGTGTTCACCGCCGCCGCCTTCCCCTGTCCCCACGTCTTGATGAGATAAGCCGTGAACCGCGGCTCCTCCAGCGGCCCAAAAGGATTGGGGATCACGAACTTCCCCAACCGCAGCGCCGCCTGCCGCGCATAGAACCTCACCGCCTCGCCCGTCAGCGCCTTGGACAACCCATAAGGCGAGAAGTGCGGCAGCCCCTGCTCCGCCGCGCCCGCCCAGCGCTCGCTGCCCTCACCCCCCTCGAACACGCTCCCCGTCAGCACGACCCGCCGCCCCCCGCTGCCCTTGAACCCCTCGAGCACCCCGCGAATACCTTTGGTGTTTGCCGCCACCGCCCCCGCCACGTCAAAATCCGCGCTCTTGTAGTTCGTCACGTCCGCCGCGTGATGGCACAGCACGTCCCAGGGCCCCCCCTCCCGCACCAGCTTCAAAAACCCCTCATCCCCAAAGCTGCACGAGAACACCGTCTTGGCCCGCTCCGCCACCCCCGCCACCCGATCCCGTCTCACCCCCGCCTCATACGCCTCGACACTCTCTCGCCGCATCACCGCCGTCACCCTGTGTCCCGCCGCGCTCAATTCGCGCACGAACCAATACCCCGTGAACGAGCTGCCGCCGGTCAAGAGAATGTTCAGCGGAGATTGTGCCATAGGATCAGCCACCGCGTTCAGGGTGCGGAAGACTTCACGCCACGCGACGTGGGATCACCCCACGTGATACGCCTCATCAAAGTCGCGCCACTTGCCGTCCTTCTCCGAGATCACCGCCGGCTCGATCGGCCAGCGGATGGCAAACCGCGGGTCGTTCCACCGCACCCCGCGCTCCTGCTGCGGCGCGTAGAACTCATCCACGAAGTAAAACGCCTCCGTGTCCTCCGTCAGCGTGATGAACCCGTGCCCGAAACCCTTGGGCACGTACATCATCCGCCGGTTCTCCGCCGAGAGCTCCGCCCCAAAGCTCTGCCCGAACGTCGGCGACCCCTTGCGCAGGTCCAAAATCACGTCGTACAGCGACCCCCGGATGCACCGCACCAGTTTCGTCTCCGCCGCCGGCGCCAATTGGTAATGCATCCCGCGCAGCGTCCCCTTCTGGGCGCTCGTGGAATTATTCACCTGCACGAACCGCGTCGCCAGCCCGTGCTGCGCGAACTCCTTCTCGCAGAAAACCCGCGCGAAGAACCCGCGCTCATCCCCCCGCTTCTCCAGATCGATCACAAAAGCTCCGCCCAACGGCGTCGGTGTAAAGATCATCGATCCATCGCTCCCATCATGGTCTTAAACCTGGTGCCACACCATTTCGAACATCACAGCCATGCACCACGGAGATCACGGAGTTCACGGAGAAGACACGGAGCCGATCCCCACAATCTCTTGTCCTCTTTCCTGTCCTCTCTCCGTGTCCTCTCCGTGCCCTCCGTGTCCTCCGTGGTAAAAATGTCTCACGCCTTCGCCGCCGCCTCCCCCCCGATCAGCTCCATCCGCTTGCGCAGCGTCCGCAGCCGCACGAACTGATCCCCCTCGAAGTCCTTCTTCGAGAACTTGTGATCCACCATCTTCTTGTACAGCTCCTCCATCCCCGAGGCCAGCGTGTACTGCAGCTTGAACTCCGGCAAGACCCTGCCCAGCAGATCGAACTTCACCCTGTAATTCCGCGGGTCCGCCCCCACCTCGCCCGTGAACGTGATCTTGGCCGACGGCATCAGCTTCTGCACGTTCGCCGCCACGTCCTTGACCTGGTAGTTCTCCGGGTTCCCCCCCACGTTCACCGCCAGGTTGTGCACCTTCTCCTTGGGCGCCGTCAGGAACGCCACGAACGCCCGCGCGATGTCCCGGCAGTGAATCAGCGGCCGCCACGGCGACCCGTCGCTCTGGATCCGGATCTCCCCATACGACAACGCCGACGCCAGCAGGTTGTTCACCACCAGATCGATCCGAAGCATCGGCGAATGCCCGTAAGCCGTCGCGTTGCGCAGATAGATCGGCGTGAACCCGCCGTCCGCCAGCTTCGAAACCTCCTCTTCCGTCTGGATCTTCGACTTCGCATACGCCGTCAGCGGCGCCAGCGGATCGCCTTCTTCAAGATCGAGCTTCTTGCCCGCCCCATACACCGAGCAGCTCCCCGAGAACAGGTACCGCCCCACCCCCGCCTTCTTGGCCATCTGCGCGATCCGGATCGAAGCATCCCGGTTGATCCCGTACGTGATCCCCGGGTCCAGATCGCCCATCGGGTCGTTGCTGATCGCCGCCAGGTGCATCACCGCGTCGTGTCCATCCAGGTCGTGCTCATCGATCAGCCGCACGTCCTTGCGCACTTCCTTGTCCGCGCGAGGCAACGCCTCCCACCCGCACCCCTCGAACAGCCCCAGATCGCAACCCGTCACCTGATGACCCGCCGCCTTGAGCAGCTCCACCAGATGAACCCCGATGTATCCCTGATGCCCGGTGACGAAAACCTTCATCATGCGTCCCCTGTTGATTGATTGTTCTTTGATCCCACCGTCTTCCACTTCCGGGGGGCATCACACCTTCCAAGGCGCCTTGCCCGACTCCCACATCCCGTTGAGCTGGTCCCGGTCGCGCTGCGTGTCCATGCACGCCCAGAACCCCTCATGCTTGCAGATGCTCAATTGCCCGTCATCCGCCAACTTGATCAGCGGCTGCTTCTCCAGCACGCAACCCTCATCCGCCGACAGATACTTCACGAAATCGCGCTTAAAGAAAAAGTACCCCCCGTTGATCCACTGGTCCTTGAACTCCGGCTTCTCGCTGAACCGCAGCACCTTCGCCCCCTCCAGCCTCAGCTCCCCGAACCGCGACGGCGGGTTGATCCCCAGCACCGTCCCGATCCGCCCCTCCTTCTGGTGGAACGCGAACTCCCTCGTCAGGTCCACGTCCGTCACCCCGTCCCCGTACGTCACCGCGAAGTGCTTCGCGTCGCCCAGGTACTTCGCCGCCGCCCGCGCCACACGTCCCCCCGTCATCGTCAGCTCACCCGTGTACGCCAGCGTCACCGACCAGTCCTGGTCATGGTCCACCGAGTGCACCGTGACCTCATTGCTCTTGAGGTCCACCGTGAAGTCGCTGTTCATCGACGCGTAATTCAGAAAATAGCTCTTGATCACCTCCGACCGATAACCCGTGCACAGCACGAACCTCTTGAACCCATGCCGAGAATAGCTCTGCATGATGTGCCAAAGGATCGGCCGATTGCCGATGGTGATCATCGGCTTGGGCTTGAACTCCGTCTCCTCGCGAAAGCGCGTGCCCAGACCGCCGCAGAGGATGAACACCGGTACGTGGGAATGGTCAGTCATGTTGCGTTATTCTTGAGGGTCCACGGGGTCGATTATCGGTCCTGACTCCGCCCGAGCGGCGGCCCCTCGGAACCCCCGCAAGCCCCCCGGGCTCGGGCAATAATAGCCGCGGTTCACTCTACATCGGCAACCGCGGCCACGATTCTAAGGTCCACCCATGAAAGTGCTAGTGGTCATTGTCAATTACAAGGTTACGGACCTCACACTCGATTGTCTGCGCTCCCTCGCCCCGGAAGTCGCCTCCCTTCCGGGGGCACACGTCGCCCTCGTCGAAAACGGCACCAGCCCCGCCGACGCCCAACGCCTCGCCGACGCCATCCACCAGAACCATTGGTCCGATTGGGTCACCCTCATCACGCTCCCCGTCAACCTCGGCTTCACCGGCGGCAACAATGCCGTCATCAAGCCCGCCCTCTTATCGCCCAATCCACCCCAGTACGTCCACCTCCTCAACGCCGACACCCTCGTCCGCCCCGGCGCCCTCAAAGCCCTCGTCAACTTCATGGACGCCAACCCCCACGTCGGCATCGCCGGCTCACGCCTCGAGGACCCCGACGGCACCCCCCAGGTCTCCGCCTTCCGCTTCCAGAACTTCATCAACGAATTCGAGTCCAGCTCCCGCTGGCGCTCCCTCTCCATCCTCTTCCGCAACTTCCGCGTCGGCCTGCCTATCCCCACGCAGAACATGCAGGTCCCCTGGCTCGCCGGCGCCTCGATGATCATCCGCCGCGACGTGCTCGACGCCATCGGCCCCCTCGACGAGGGCTACTACACCTACTTCGACGACATCGACTACTGCCTCCAAGCCCAACGCGCCGGCTGGCCCACCTGGTACGTCCCCGCCAGCCGCGTGGTTCACCTCGTCGGCCGAACCACCGGCGTCACCGTCAAACACCAACGCCCCAAGCGTCGCCCCCAATACTGGTTCGACGCCCGCCGCCGCTTCTTCCTCAAGAGCTACTCCCCCCTCCACGCCGCCCTCGCCGACCTCGCCCTACTCGCCGGCCTATCCCTCTGGAAACTCAAATCCACCCTCCTCCGCCTCCCCGACCCCAACCCCGAACACTTCCTCACCGACGCCGCCAAAAACAGCGTCTTCCGCCAAGGCTTCAAACTCCGCCCCGCCCAAAACCCCGCCCTAGCCCCAACCTCTCCCCCCAAACCCTGACCTAAGCCCAGGCATTTCCGGGGGGGCCATGCCTGGGTCTCTTACCCCCTCGCATCATACCCCCCGCCCCCCTCCGCCAACTACATCTCCGCCAACGCGGACTTCGCCGTCGCCTCGCTGATCACGCCCTCCCGGCACAAACGCTCAATGTCCTGCGCCAGCGTCTGCCCGCCAGACGGTCGAGACGCGGCGCATTTCCTCAGATCAGTCCCTTCGATGATCGCCCGACGCGTTTGATCGTCGGGAATCAATACGTCATACGCCGCGACGACCCCTTTCCCCACCGCTCGGGGCAAGAGCCGTTGCACCGACACCGCCCGCAGCACCCCCGCAAGTCGCTTACACAGCGGCGCCGTGGCGGTGTTGGACTTAAGCACGTCAGCCATCCGCTCCACCGCTTCCTCCGGCGACGCCGCGTGCAGCACCGTAACCACCAGACACCCTATGTCCGCCGCCGTCACCAGGGCCGTGACCTCTTCGATGTTGCGCAGCACGTTCAGGTAAAGCACATCGACCCCTTCATTCAGGACATGACGCAGCGCCGCCAGCGTGTCTGGCACATCCACGCCGACTTCATGTTGCCGCACCAGCGCTCGCTTGGGCGTCAGCCGCGTCGTGACCGGGTCCTCGATGGTGCAAATCTGCACCCCCTGAGTCGCGTTGATGTGCTCGAGAAAACTCAGCGCATTGGTGGTCTTGCCCGACCCCGGCTCGCCGGCGAACACGACCAGGCCGTGCGACGACTCTGCAGCCTTGAGGATCGCCTCGGGCATCCCCACCGCCTTGGGATCAAGGATCTTCTCCGGGAAAATCCGCACGGTCACCGACCACTGGCCCATCACGCTGGTGATCGTCGCTCGACCATGCGCCACCCCGGGCACGCTGCAACTGGTCACGCAGCCGCCCGCCTGCTGCCGGATGCGATCAAGCCCCTGCTTGCCGACCGCCGCCAGGGCGATCTGCTCCACCTCTTGCGCCGTCAGCGGGTCGCTCTGACCGCGCTCGATTTGGCCGCGAATCCGAAAGCTCACTGGCTCATCCGGCAACAAATAGATTTCAGACGCCTGACGGGCCTGGGCCTGCTCCAAGAGGGCTTCGAGATGCGGTGTCTGTTCAATGGCCATGATAAGCTCCTTCCTTCGTTAATCATTGACCTACAAAGGCAAACCGGTGCCGCCACGCCTTTGGTCACCGTGGGATGGATCGGGAGCGATCCGACCCAGCAACATGCCATGCAGAAGCCTCCGGGCGTCGTACAAACGCCGCTTGACCGTGCCCGGGGGAATGTCCAGACGCTCAGCGATCTGATGGCACTTCATCTCATCGAGATAGAACAGCCGCGCCGCCTCACGCGTCGCCGGCGGAAGCGCCGCCACGGCCTGGCGAACCCGACGCGTCTGCTCGCCAAGCTCCGCTTCCTCCGACGGTGATGGTTCAGCCGCCACCTGCGACCCCGGAACCTCTCCCACCCGCTCCCTGCGGCTTCGTAGGATCCTGTTCGCCTCGGTGCGAACAATCTGAAGCAGCCACCCCGGAAACGCCGCCGGCGTACGCAGTTGGTCAAGACGGGCCAGCGCTGTGACAAATGCCCCTTGCATCGCATCCTCAGCCAGGTGCTGATCCTCCAGCAGGGCCGTGGCCAGGTCGAGCACGTGATGCGCGAATCGCTCGACCAACGCAGCCACCGCGTCATCCTCGCCACGCCGGCATCGGCCTAATAACTGATCCAGCGGTTCAGCCATCGCGCATTCCAATCACCTTCACCTTAAAGAGCCGCCCTGGACATCCAAGGTTCGGTGATTTTCTGCTTGGCCAATCCCCACGTCACCTGGCCCAAGACGCCAGGCGATCACCGTCACGCTGCCGGGGCGCTTCTTGTTGATCCATCCCCGAACCCGCTTGTAGAAGACCTAACCTCAAAGCGCGTCACCCGCCCCCCCGCACGCTGCCCCAAGCCCAGGCATTGCCACGCCTGGGTGCCTTGACGTCTACCGCAAACCCCCTTCGCCATCGCCCCCGCCCGCACGCCCCCGTCACCCCCTCACGGGGCGTAGCACCGCCCCGCCTCCCCCTCCAACCCCGACCGCTCATACGACTCCACCACCAGCTTCGGCCGATACGACACCGCCGGATGCTCCCGTGACGCCACGCTCAAGATCCCCCGCGCCGACTCATCCACGCACCGCAGCAAAATCCCATGATTCCCCCCCGGCTCACGAATCCAACTCCGCACCGCCTCCACAAACCGCGGGCTCGAAAACACCATCTTCGCACCCACCCTGCTCACCACCGTGCACTCCCCCAGCGCCGTCGCCTCGATGTCCGCTTCACCCTCGGGATCGTCCGACTGACCCGCCGCCCCAGGCGCCGCCCAGCGATGAGGGTACTGGCTGTACGTCCAACTCACCTCACCCTCCAAAGGCTCACGCTCCTTGACCCCCGTCCCCTCGTTCCACGCCCGCCGAACTCGGTACACCCGATTCACCCCCTGCCCGCGCACCGCGGGGTCCCGCCGATCATGCTCCCACCCCGTCAGCACCAGATACGCGCTCACCACCGCCTCCGCATCCGTAAACGCCCGCACGTCGAACCTCAGCAAACTCCGCTGGATCTCATCCGTCGGCAGCCCCACCCCACGACGGCCCGTCCGCAGCACGTCCTGACGCCCCTGATTCCACTCCCGCACCGCCCTGCTCGGGTCCCTCCCATCCCCGCGAATGTCCGCATCACGCGTCCCCTCGTACCCTCGATACCCGTCCTGAAGCACGTGCACCCTTAACCCTTCCCGCTCGCACGTCCGAAACGCGCCCGCCTCCGACCACGCCGACCAGCCCGTCTCCCCCATCACCCGCGCCCGCCAATAACACAGCCGCCCCAGCGGCAGATCCGCCATCGCCACATGTGTCCACGTGTCGAACACGCCGCGGTCGTAAAGCACATGCTTCAATGCCGCGTCAGCCCCCACCTGCCACTGTGTCGCCAGAACCGCCCGACGCTCTGCCCACTGCGGCTCGATCGCCAGCACCGGCCGAGGCGACACCCCCTCCCTCCCGTCGACGGGCCAGATCGGCCTCAGTCTCTCCACCGCATATGAACTGTCAACGCTCATGGGAACCCGCCCCTATCCCCCCCATCTCCTACCCCTTCACCACCCTCGCCGGCACCCCCACCGCCGTCGCCCCCGCCGGCACGTCGATCAGCACCACGCTCATCGCCCCGATCTTCGCGCCTTTTCCAATCCGCACCCCGCCGAGAATCTGCGCATACGCCCCCACGTCCACCTCATCCTCCAGCACCGGGCACGCGCCACCCTCCACCCGATTCCCGATCGTCACCCCCTGCCGCAGCGTGCACCGCGCCCCGATCTTCGCCCCCTCATTGATAAAGATCCCGCCGAAGTGATAGATCCGCAGCCCAGGCCCCACCTCCACCCCCTTGGGCAGCCCGATCCCCGTCAGCGTCTCGACCACGCGAAACAGCAGCCAATACACCTTCGTCCCGATCGCCCGCCGCATCCCCGCCTTCCGCGCATCGACACGCCGTCCATACCGATACACCCACAGCGCCCACACCGACTGCTCCTTGAGCCAAGGCCGCCGTGGGTACCGCTCCAGATCCGCCAACCAATCCGCATCTCGCGCCATGGATCACCTCAACTCCCTTCCCTTCCTCCAAGCCGGGGCTTCCGGGGGCAACCCCCGGCTACCGCCATCGCTCGTCTCTGCCAAGCCCAGGCATGGCCATGCCTGGGTTGACTTTTCAGACTACCCCCACATTCTCACCCCTTGTACTCAATAATCTCCGCCCGCTTCCCCTTCCGTCTATCTCGCCACCACCTTACCTGCCCGATCATCTGCGGCCACTTGCTCAGCAACGTCAACCCTCCATACTTCACCCCTTCGACCCACGTCAGCCCACGCCCCACCCCGCGCCGCGCGATCCGCCCGATCTGCCCCACCGTCACCGCACCCCACACCACCGCCACCAGGATCACCTCTTCCACACCCCCGATCATCCCCCCGACGATCACTCCCCCCACCAACGCCATCGGCCAAACTAGCCCCCACCACCACGCACTCCGCACCTGCTCGCGTAAAAACCCTTCCTGTCCGCGCTGCTGCAGCCGCAGCGCCACCTCCATCCCCCCATACCCGCTGCGAATCTGCCTCTTCCACCACGGCCGAATGCTGTAGATCGCCGCGTCATGCAGCGTCATCTCCGCGTCGATCCGCCGCACACGCCACCCCTTGAGTCTCATCCGACTGCAAAGCTCCGGCTCCTCCCCCGCCACCACCCCCGCATTAAATCCCCCCGCCTGTGTCAGCGCCGCCACGCGCATCATCGAATCCCCCCCGCACGCTTGGGCCTCCCCCACCGGCGTGTCCCACTCCAGGTCGCAGATCCGGTTGTAGATCGACGCCCCCGGCTCCCGTTCCCGCCGCCTCCCGCAAACCACCGCCAACTCGCTCTCCCCCTCCAGCGCCGCCACCGCCTTCCCGATCCACTCCCCCGCAAACTCGCAGTCCCCATCCACGAACTGCACATACGCCAGCCCCGCCCCCACCGCCATGAGCCTCTCAAACCCCGCGTTCCGCGCCCTCGCCGCGCTAAACGGAATCGACGTGTCGAGCTCCACCACCTCCACCCCCATCGCCCGCGCCAGCTCCACGCTCCCATCCGTCGACCCCGAGTCCACGTAAACCTTCACCGCCTCGACATGCCGCAGCGACTCCAGACATCGCCGCAACCGCTCGCCCTCATTCCGGCCGATCGCCACGACCCCGATGCTCACCGCGCCCGCCCCGCTCATGGCTGTTCCTTGGGGGGTTCAAGCGTCTTGACCACTCTCCCCGGCACCCCCACCACCACCGACCTCGCCGGCACATCCTTCACCACCACCGTGTTCGCCCCCAGCACGCTGTCATGCCCGACCTCCACCGCCCCGAGCACACACACCCCTACCCCGATGTCCACCCGATCCCCGATCGTCGGTATGCCTAAGTTCTCGCCCGTCTTCGCCACCCCGATCGTCGTGTTGTGTCGCAACTGCACGTCGTCCCCGATCCGCCGCGCGTGAATAAAGATCCCCCCGAAATGCCAGATATGCACCCGCCTGCCCATCGGCACCGTGTACGGGATGCTGATCCCGCACATCCACTCCACCACCTTGAACATCACCCGGTACATCACCGTCAGCGGGAATCGCAGCACCCGCGGCCGCACGCTCATCCGCCAGTTCCCGAACCGATGCGTCACCAGCGCCCAGAACCCTTGCGAGAACAGGTCGCTCTCGTGCGTCCGGTAGTCCTCTTTGATGAGCTTCCACAGCGACCGCCCCGCCGGGTTGCCGTTGAAGCTCCCCTCCGGCAAGGGCGGATGCTCCATCGCGTCGGGATGTGCCTGCGTGTCCTGCGTCATGCCTGATCCGCCTTACCAGTTCGCCCTCTTCTCGCCCATCGCCACCCCATAGATCTCCATCATCCGATCCATCTTCTTCTCCCAATCGTACTGCTCAACAATCTTCCGCCGCCCCGCCTCCCCCATCCGCTTCCTCAATTCCGCGTCCCCCGCCAGCCTCACCATCGCCCCCGCGAAACCCGCCACCATCTCCTCATACGAATTCGGCTGAACCAGGATCCCGCATGACAGGTCCAGATAATCCATCGGCCCACCCCACGCCGTCGCCGCAACCGGCAGCCCGCACGCCATCGCCTCGAGCACCACCGCCCCCCCGCA
>JADZET010000417.1 GCA_020850375.1 Phycisphaeraceae bacterium
CCTACTACCTCGGCGGCGAGATCCAGGACCGCGCCAAGCTCATCGTGGCCAAGCCCGATCTCTTCCGCCAGCGATTCAACATCGACCTGCGCACCCGCCACGAGGCCCTGGCCATCGACCGCCCCCGCAAGTCCGTCAAGGTGCTCGACCGGGATGCAAATCAAACCTACGAGCTGGCCTACGACCGCCTGATCCTCGCCCCCGGTGCGGCCCCGATCGTCCCGCCGATCCCGGGAACGGACGCGGCGAATGTCTTCACCCTGCGCAACCTCGAGGACACCGACCGTATCAAGCACTATCTAGACACAGCGAAGCCGAGCAGGGCCGTGGTCGTCGGCGCGGGCTTCATCGGCCTGGAGATGGTCGAGCAGCTCGCGGATCGCGGCATCAATGTCAGCCTCGTCGAGCTGACCGACCAGGTGATGCCGCTGCTGGACCCGGAGATGGCGCACCTCCTTGAGGAAGAGCTGGCCGCCCACAAGGTCGACCTGCACCTCGGCGACGGCATCGTCGGCTTCCAGACACAGGGCGACCGTGCCACCGCCGTCACACTCGCCAGCGGCAAAGCCATTGCCACCGACCTGGTCATCCTCGGCATCGGCGTCCGTCCGAACACCAAGCTCGCCGAGGCGGCGGGCCTGGAGCTCGGCCCGAGCAAGGGCATCAAGGTCAACCCCTTGAGCCAGACCAGCGACCCGACCATTTACGCCGTCGGCGACGCCGCGGAATACATCTACGGCCCGACGGATCAGCCGCTGCGCGTCCCCCTGGCCGGACCGGCCAACCGCGCCGGGCGCCTCGCCGGCGAGCACGCCGCCACCGGCCGCAGCGCCCCGATGGGCAAGGTCTGGGGCACGTCGATCGTCCGCGTCTTCGGCAAGACCGCGGCCATGACCGGCCTGACCGAGAAGCTCGCCAAACGCCTCGGCCGAGCCGTCAAGAGCGTGATCATCCAGGCCAACCATCACGCCGGCTATTACCCCGGCGCTCAGCCGATGGTCCTCAAGCTCCTCTATGTGCCGGGCACCGGCAAGGTCCTGGGCGCCCAGGCCGTCGGCGGCGAGGGCGTGGACAAGCGCATCGACGTCATCGCCACGCTCCTGCACTTCGGAGGCACGGTCTGGGACCTGACCAACCTGGACCTGGCCTACGCGCCACCCTTCGGCGCAGCCAAGGACCCCGTGCACATGGCGGGCTTCGCCGCGACCAATGAACTGGCCGGCCTCGTCGAACACCTGCCCCCCGGATGTTCACTGGCGGGCCAACAGGTGGTCGATCTCCGCACCGCGGCCGAGCACGCGGCGAGCCCCCTGGCCGGGACGGACGACGCCGTCGTCAAACACATCCCCATCGACGAGCTTCGCGGCCGCATCGGTGAACTCGACCCGTCCAAGCCCACCGTCCTGCACTGTGCCTCGGGCCTGCGCAGCTACATCGGCACGCGCATCCTCCGCCAGCACGGCTTCACCGACGTCAAGAACCTCACCGGCGGCGCGATCATGCGCCGGCATGCGGTTTTCTCGGCCGGCCTCGTCAAGCCATAGAACCATTCACCACGGAGAACACAGAGGACACGGAGTCAAATGCAGAGTCAATCCAAGGAGTCTGGCCCATGGCAAGTGCCCTCTCCGTGTCTTCTCCGTGCCCTCCGTGCCCTCCGTGGTAAATCGCTCTAAAAGAAAAACCCAGGCGGTGAGCCTGGGTTTCTAGGGTTCGACGGGGAACCGACGTCGGTCATTCGTGCCGGCCCCAATGGCGTATCGGGGCTTATTCCTCGTCCTTCTTTTTCTTCTTGTCCTTCTTCGGGGCCTTCTCGGCCGCCCCGTCCTCCTCGATCAACTCGCCCTCGACTTCTTCCTCCTCCTCGATGGGCTTGTCGGACACGACCGCGAGCTTGATCTCCGTCTTGAGGTCCGAGGCGAACTGGATCGGGATGGTGTAGGTGTCGACGCGCTTGATCTGCTCGCCGATGCGGACGGCCCGGTCGTCGACGGCGAAGCCGGCATCGCGCAGGGCCTGGGCGATCTCGTGCTGGGAGACGCCGCCGAAGAGCACGCCCTGGTCGTTGGCCGCGCGGGTCATGCTCAGCTCGTAGCCGGCGACCTTCTCGATCAGCTGCTCGAGCTCGGCCCGGCGGCGGCGCATCTCTTCCTGGACGATCTTGCGCTTCTCCTGCAGGCGGTTGATGTTGCCCTGGGTCGGCGTGGTGGCCAGGCCGCGGGGCAGGAGGAAGTTGCGGGCGTAGCCGGGACGCACCTTGACCACGTCACCGACGATGCCGAGGTTGTCCACGCTTTCCGTTAAGAGAAGTTCAACAGCTTTCATGGTGTCCTTTCGGGCCAACGGTTGCCGTCGGCACGTTGGTTAGGCGCTCGTTTTGTCCGGCTCACGCGGCCGTGACTGGCGAACACCAGCATGGGGGATCATGAACCCCACCTGGCAAGGTGGGGCCGGTGTTCAAAACGGGATGTCATCTTCCTCCACCGGCTGGTGGGGGTCGGCGGGCATGGACGAGGACTGGCCGGCCATCGAGCCTTGGTTGGCCGGGCGCTGCGGCCGTGGCCCGGGGGCCGGACGCGAGCGGGGCGCGCCACCCGAAGCGCCCTCGCCGCTGTCGCCGCCGCCGCGGTTCTCGCGGCTGTCGATGAACTGGAACTGGTCCACCACGACCTTGAGCTTCGACCGGTTGTTGCCCTCTTTGTCCTGCCACTGGTCGAGCTTGAGCCGGCCGTCGATGAAGATCGGCGAGCCCTTGCGGAGGTACTGGTTGATCACCTCAGCGGTCCGGCCGAAGGCCTCGCACTCGACGA
>JADZET010000418.1 GCA_020850375.1 Phycisphaeraceae bacterium
CCTCACCCCCGCCGACCGCGCCCACCTCCGCCCCCAGCTCACCCGCATGCTCCGCCTCGACCAATCCCTCACCGAATTCCACAAGCTCCACCCCCAGGCCCGCCGCCGCCGCTTCGGCCGCCTCTTCCGTTCCCCCACCTTCTTCGAGGACGTGGTCAAGACCATCACCGGCTGCAACACCACCTGGCCGCTGACGACCCGCATGAACCTGCTGCTTTGCCAGCACATCGGCCAAGGCGCCTTCCCCACCCCCCACCAGATCGCCTCCCACCCTCCCGCTGCGCTGCAATCCCTCTGCAAGCTCGGCTACCGCGCGCAGCGCATCCACGACCTCGCCACCGGCATCCTCGAAGGCCGCCACCACCTCGCCGACTTCGAAGACCCCACCACCCCCACCGACACCCTCCACGCCGCCCTTCTAAAACTTCCGGGGGTAGGCCCC
Source organism: Phycisphaeraceae bacterium (assembly GCA_020850375.1). The sequence goes on from JADZET010000418.1 coordinate 443, forward strand.
TACGCCGCCGCCAACCTCTGCCAACTCCTAGGCCGCTTCGATCGCCTCGCCATCGACTCCGAGACCTACCGTCACTTCCGCCAGGTCCACCACACGCCCACCCCGCGCTCCTCCGCCGCCCTGCGCAAGCTCCACCGCCGCATCGAGCGTCACTACGCCCGCTACGCTCCCTATCAATTCATCGCCTACTGGTTCGAACTCTGGCGACACTACGAATCCCGCGTCGGCCCCGCCCGACACTGGACGAGCGACCACGCCCGCCACTTCACCGCCGCCAGCCTCCGCACCCCCTGACGCTCACCGCACTGTCCGTCGCACTCCCACGTTTAGCGGGCGATCGAAGATCGCCGCGTCTGCCCGCCCTATCTGACCATCCTCTCCCGCGAGAACCCCCACCGCGCCAGCCCGATCAGCACCACGCCCAGCCCCGCCGGCACGCTCATCGCCACCGCATACTGCCCCCCGAACGACAGCCCCAACCACCACCGCCCCACCGCCGACACCCACTCGTTCATCCCAAACTGCTTGACCGCGAACACCCCCACCATCGGCACGATGTACAGCATCATCATGATCACCCCCAGCATCTGCCCCGCCCCCTTGATCGTCTCCGCCCGGACCGACGCCAGCACGCTCAGCCCCACCAGCAGCAACGCGATGACCGCCGGCGCCGGCAGCGCCCAGAGCATCCCTTCCCGCACCACCCCCTCCGGCAGCACCATCCCCTCCAGCGGCGCCAGCCACCGTCCCATCACCCACACCACCCCCGCCAGCAGGTAGCTCATCCCCACCGCCGGCAGCAACGCCGCCCCCGTCTTCAGCCAAAAAACCGCCCCCTCACTCAGCGGCGACGCCATCAGTAACTCCATCGTCCGCTCGTCCCGCTCCCCCGCGAAGCTCGCCAGCGACTGCGTCGCCCCGAAGAACATCGACCCAAAGAACCCCGCCCCCGCCGCCAGACCGATCATCGCCCACTTCGCCGCCCGCCCCGCCTCCTCCTGCACTTCCCGTGGCGCCTCGAACCGCGGCAGTGGCGCAGCCTCCTGCGTCGTCGCCGCCTCACGCGCCGCTCGATCCTCACGCTCACTCCATATCATCGCCCCCGCGCCAACCACCGGAATCACCAACATCATCACCAGCCCAACCACCTGCCCACGCTCACGCAGCAGCGAACGACTGTCCTTCACAAAGAACACCCACATCAGCCGCATCGCCCGCATCGGTCCGCGCTCCTCTCTACGCCCCGGCGCCGCTCTCCCCGATCACCCGCGCATACCGCTGCCGAAGGTCCTCCCCACGCCTGCCCACCGCCACCACCTCGCCCCCCGCCTCCACCACCGCCCGCACCACCCCCGCCATCACGCGCCTCGCCTCCCCTTCTAGCCTCACCTCCACCCACGTCCCCTCCACCCGCGCCTCGCGCACCCCCGCGACACGTCTGACCGCCTCCACCAGCCGCTCCGCCCCCTCGATCACCTCCACCCCATGCCACACCCCCTCACGCGCTCCATCCCCAATCGCCTGCTCCCACACCACCCTCTGCTTGAGAATCGCAATCCGCCCGCACAGATTCTGCACCTCCTCGAGGTGATGCGAGCTGATCACCACCGTCATCCCCCGCTCCTTGACTAATTCGCGCAGCAGCTTCCAGCTCTCCATCGCGATCAGCGGGTCCAACCCCGCCGTCGGCTCATCCAGCAGCAGCACCCGGGGCCGATGGATCAGCGCCCGCACCAGGTGCACCTTCTGCCGAGTCCCCCGCGACAGCGTCCCGATCCGCTTCTCCGCATACGCCCCCAACTCCAACCGCTCGATCACCGGCCCAGCCCTCTCGACCACCTCGCGCTTGCGCAGCCCATACAGCGCGCCAAAGTAAACCAGCTCCTCCCACACGCTGTGCTTGACGTGCAGCCCCGCGTCCTCCGGCACAAGCCCGATCACCCCCCGCACCCTCTCCCCCTCCTGCGCCACATCCATCCCCTCGACCATCGCGCGCCCCGCCGTCGGTCGAAGCAGCCCCGCGATCATCCGCAGCGTCGTCGTCTTGCCCGCCCCGTTGGGTCCGAGCAGCCCAAAGATCTCCCCCCGCTCAATCCGCAACGAAACCCCCTCGACCGCGCGCACCTCCCCCTTCTTCCTCCGTCCCGGGAAGACCTTCGTCATCCCCTCGACCATCACCGCCGGCCCGTCCATGCGCCTCCCGTCATCCCCGCCTCACAGAGCTTACCGCAAGATCCCGCGAACCCCCACTCCCTCACGCACCAGTATCATGTCTCTCTCCCACTCAACTCCCCCCAGCAACCCCGAAACCCCGGACCTCCCCATGCACCTCTACCACCACGCCCCCAACCTCGAATCCCGCTGGGCCAGCCCCGAAAACTTCAAAGCCGGCAAGGGCTACGCCGCCACCGCCGGCGGCGGCCGCAAGGGCAAGCCCGCCGTCCCCATCGCCCGCGGCGAGACCCTCGTCCTGGCCGAGTCCAACGGCCACCCCGGAACCATCCGCCGCATCTGGGCCACCCTCCAATCCCGAACCCCCAACCACCTCCGTGGCCTGCGCCTGGACATGTACTGGGATGGCGCGTCCAAGCCCGCCGTCTCCGTCCCCTTCGGCGACTTCTTCGGCCACACCCTAGGCCGCATGGCCACCTTCGAGTCCGCTCTCTTTTCCTCCCCCGAGGGCCGCAGCTTCAACTGCCTCATCCCCATGCCTTTCCGCACCGGCATGAAGATCACCGTCACCAACGAGACCAACGTCACCCAGCCCCACATCTTCTTCGACGTCGACTTCACCCTCGGCGACGACCACTCCGCCGACGCCCTCTACTTCCACGCCTTCTGGCAGCGTCAAAACCCCACCACCCTCCTCAAAGACTTCGAGATCCTCCCCAAGACCCCCGGCAAAGGCCGCTTCCTCGGCGCCCACCTCGGCGTCCGAGCCGACACATCCAAATACCTCGACACCTGGTGGGGCGAGGGCGAAGTCAAAGCCTACCTCGACGGCGACGGCGCCAACCCCACCCTCTGCG
>JADZET010000419.1 GCA_020850375.1 Phycisphaeraceae bacterium
CGCGGAGGGTGGCCAGGTCGGGGATCATGCCGACGTACCAGAAGAGCATGGAGACGGTGGCGTAGGTCGAGACGGCGAAGACGTCCCAGAGCAAGGGGCTGCGGAGCTGGGGCCACATGCCCATCTGGTTGGGGATGGGGAACATCCAGTAGGCGAGCCAGGCGCGGCCGACGTGGACCCCCGGAAAGAGGCCGGCGCACATGACGGCGAAGATGGTCATGGCCTCGGCGAAACGGTTGATGCTGGTGCGCCAGTTCTGACGGAAGAGGAAGAGGATGGCGGAGATCAGGGTTCCGGCGTGTCCGATGCCGACCCAGAAGACGAAGTTGGTGATGTCGAAGGCCCAGGCGACGGGGATGTTGTTTCCCCAGACGCCTACGCCGGTGGTCAGGAGGTAGCCGACGGTGATGCCCAGGAGGCCAAGGAGTCCGAGGGAGAAGGCGAAGGCGATGTACCAGCCGAGGGGGGGCTTGCGCAGGGCGAGGCTGGTGATGGTGTCGGTGACGGAGGTGAAGTCGTGGCCGCCGAGGACCAGTGGGGCGCGGCCGAGGGTGGGATCGTCGAAGGCGTTGTCGACGAGGGCTGGGTCGCTCGCGTGCGGATTGGATGTGGAGGGGGCAAGCGTGGTCATGGCTCAGGCATGCCCTCCGTCAGCGGCGGCGCCGGCGGGCGTCGCGGGGTTGCGGACGATGGCCAGGTGCTTGGTGCGGGGGCGGGTGTTGAGGGGCTCGTCGAGCATGCCGTAGGCACGCCCGTTGGCGTGGAGGCGGGAGACGCGGCTGTGGGGGTCGTTGAGGTTGCCGAAGACGATGGCCTCGGTGGGGCAGGCGGACTGGCAGGCGGTGACGACCTCGCCGTCCTGGACGAGCTCGGACTGGCGCTTGCCGTCGGCGAAGTCGACCTTGGCGTGGATCTTGGCGGCGCTGATGCGCTGGACGCAGTAGGTGCACTTCTCCATGACGCCGCGCATGCGGACGGTGACGTCGGGGTTGTAGACCATCTGGCGGATCTGGTCGATGGCGGTGCGCTGCTGGGTGTCGGGGATGTCGAGGTAGGGTTGAGGCGTGCCGCGGGGGTCGGAGGCGTGGAAGTCGAAGTAGTTGAAGTGTCGGACCTTGTAGGGGCAGTTGTTGGAGCAGTACCGCGTGCCGATGCAGCGGTTGTAGACCATGGTGTTGAGGCCCTCGGCGTCGTGGACGGTGGCGGCGACGGGGCAGACGCTCTCGCAGGGGGCGTTCTCGCAGTGCAGGCAGAACATGGGCATGTGGACGACTTCGGGGCTGACGTCGTCGGCGGCGCCCTTGAAGTAGCGGTCGACGCGGAGCCAGTGCATCTCGCGGTTGTTGGCCACCTGCTCCTTGCCGACGACGGGGACGTTGTTCTCGGCCTGGCAGGCGACGGCGCAGGCGTTGCAGCCGAGGCAGGAGGTCAGGTCGATGGCCATGCCCCAGGCGTGGGGGTCGTTGAACTTGCTGGGCGATTCCCAGAGCTGGACCTTGACCGAGCCGTGCTCGTCGCGGTGGAAGATCTGCTTGTCGTGCTGATCTTCGGCGAAGGAGGCCTCGCGGATGACGTGGCCGGACCGGCCGGGCTTGCCCAGGCGCTCGTCGCGGCCCCAGGTCCCCACGGGATCGATCAGGTGATGCTCCTGCGTGGCGGCGAGCTTGTAGGCGCCGTCGATCTTGGTGACCTTGACCGTGGCGGTGCTCAGGGCGGGAAGCGTGCGCAGGGTGTAGGTGTTGAAGCCGACCTTGTCGCCGACGTTGCCGGCGGCGGAGCGGCCGTAGCCCAGGGGCAGGACCATGCTGCCGGGAGCGACGCCCGGAAGGATGAAGGTCGCGATGTCGAGCGAGCGGCCGGCGACTTCGAGGCGGACCATGCCGCCGCTGGTGGGCAGACCCAGACGATCGGCGTCGGCCTTGGCGATCAGGGCGGCGTTGTCCCAGGTGAGCTTGCTCAGCGGGTCGGGCATTTCCTGAAGCCAGCCGTTGTTGGCGAAGCGGCCGTCGTACATCGAGGCGTCGGCGACGAAGACGGCTTCCATGGGGCCATCGGGGGGCACGGGCTCGTTCGCGGGCGGGAGCTGCACGGGACGCGCCTTATCGACCGGCACGGCGGGCAGAGCGCTCGTCGGCAGCACGCCCATCTCGAGCGTCAGCCGCCAAGCTGTTTCGAAGTCGCCCTGGACAAGACCACGGAAGGTTTCACGGACGAGGTCAAGCCCTTGGGGATTGGCGTTGCCGGCGAGGATGGCGAGCAGCTCGATGGCGGACTTGCCGCCGAAGAGGGGCAGGATCAGGGGCTGCTGGGTGCTGACGGCGCCGTCCCAGGCCCGGCCGTCGCCCCAGGCCTCGAGGTAGTGGGCCTCGGGCAGGTGCCAGCGGCAGAGGAGGGAGGTCTCGTTGTAGTAGTCGCTGAGGTGGATGGTGTGCTCGACCTTGGCGAGCAGTTCGGCGAAGTTCAGGTCGACCGGGGCGTCGTAGGCGGGGTTGCCGCCGAGGATGACCAGGGTCGAGACGCCGCCGCCGCCGATCGCGTCGGCCAGGGCCTTGATCGAGCCGGCGTGGCCGCCCTCGACGGCCAGGGGCTCGGCGGTGAAATTCACCGTCGTGCCGATGTTGCCCAGGGCCTGGTTGACCGCGTGGGCGAGGGCGTGGACCTCGGCGGGCTGCGCGGGGCCGACGATCACCGCCGAGGCTTTGGCGTGGGCCTTGAGATCCTCGGCCAGCGTGCGGGCGAAGAGCTGCTGATCGGACGTCAGCGTCGGGCCGTGCTCGATCACACCCAGCTCGGCCGCCACGGCGGCGAGGATGGCCGCGACGCGGCTGGGGCGGACGGCCAGGCGGTGGTCGGCCACGCCGCCGGTGATGGTGAGATTCGCTTCGACAGCGTAGAGCCGGCTCATCTTGCCTTGGTCGGCGGAGCGGCGCAGGGTCGCCCAGTCGCGGGCGTGGCGCTGATGGGCGGGGTGCGAGCCGAGCGGGTCGGCGTCGAAGCAGGCAATGGCGTGGGCCTTGGAGAGGTCGTAGTGCGTGCGGAGCTGCTGGCCGAAGGCGAGGGTGGAGCCGGCGACGGCGTTGTCGAGGTTGATCGGCTCCCAGACGTGCCAGGTCGCGGCGGGGAAGGTGTTGAGGAACGCCTGGCGGAGGCGCTGGAAGGTCGGGCCGGAGGCGGCCTGGGTCAGCACGGCCAATCCCTTGCCGCCGGCTGATCGGAGGGTGGGGAAATGGGCGTCGACGTAGCGGAGGAAGGCGTCCCAGTCGCGCAGTTGGTTCTTGCCGCCCTGCTGCTTTTCCAGGACGGCCCGGCTGCGGTCGGGGTCGTAGAGGTTCAGGACGCTGGCCTGGGCGAAGCCGTCGGCGGCGCCGAGGGAGTAGGGATGAAGGTTGTTGCCCTCGATCTTGATGGGCCGGCCGTCGTAGCTCTTGGCCAGGAGGCCGGTGGCGACGCCGCCGAGCTCCATCATGGTGGCGTAGTAGTTCGGAACCCCCGGAAGTGTGCCCTCGGGGCGGTAGGCGAAGGGGCGGACCTGCGACTGCGGCCAGCGTCGGCAGCCCGAGAGGGTCAGGCCGGCCAGGGCCATGGAGGCGGCCATGATCTTCATGAAGCCGCGGCGCGACATCGAGAGCAGGTCGCCGGGCTCGTAGCCGGGGAACTCGCGCTCCATGCTGGCGGCGAGCTCCGGGGAGTCGGCAAGCTGCTCGAGACTCCGCCAGTAAGAGCGGCCGCGTAACTGCTCGCTGAGTGATTGTTCGCCCATCATTGGCCTATTTTTCGCCCGTCAACGGTGGCAGGTGGAACAGCTGGTCATGTAGGCAGAGTCGTGGATGTTGTATTGCTTCTTGAGCTCCTGGCCGAGCTCGAGCTGAGGCTTGCCGGTCTCGGCCAGGGGGTCCCAGGTCATGTTGGTGAGCTGATCGCGGGGGCGGAGGAATTTCTCCGGGGCGCGGTGGCATTCGAGGCACCAGCCCATC
>JADZET010000420.1 GCA_020850375.1 Phycisphaeraceae bacterium
CGCCCCTTAGGGCTGCTCCGGTCAAGGCCTGACCCGGTTCGAGGGCCAACCCGTGCACCGGGCCCGGCCATCTGTCCGCGCGACAGGCCTTTGACTATAGCCGGACGAAGGCCGAACGTAAAACGGTGCGGGGGGCGGAAAGCGGGCGATGCGAGGCGCTGCGTTCCCCACGTGCCGGGGCTTACAATACGGCCATGCCCACGTCTTTACCCTTGATTGGCGTCACGGCGGACAACCGCGACAGCACGGCCGAGTCCGGCAAATATCAGTTGAACATCACTTACACGCGGGCGATCGCCCTGGCGGGCGGGCTGCCGGTGATGCTGCCGCATGAGCCGGAGCTGGCGGAGCATTACGTGACGCTCTGCGACGGCCTGGTCATCCCCGGCGGCGATGACGCACGGGTCGATGCCTTCGGCGAGCCGATGCACCCGATGGCGAAACCGATCGACGCCCGGCGGCAGGCTTTTGAGCTGGCGCTGCTCGCGGCGTTGGATCGGCAGCCGGACAAGCCCGTGCTGGCCGTGTGCCTGGGCTGCCAGCTCATGGCCCTGCACGCCGGGGGGAAGCTGCATCAGCATCTGCCCGAGATTGTCCGGCAGGCGGAGTCTCATCAGAAGGACAATCGCCACGACCTGGAGGTCCTGGCGGAGCATCCTCTATTAAAGGTCGATTCAGGGCGCCAGGCCGACGTGTCCTGGACGCACACGTCTCTGACCGTGCCTTCGTCGCACCACCAGGCGGTGGCGGACCCGGGCCGACTGCGCGTGATCGCCAAGGCGGCGGACGGGGTGATCGAGGCGGTGGACGACCCCGGCAAGCGATTCTATCTGGGCGTGCAGTGGCACCCGGAGCGCGGCGGGGACGACGAGCTCAACCTGGGGCTGTTTCGTCGGCTGGTCGAGGCCTGTCGCCGAAGAACATGAGGGCCAGCATGATGATCACGCCGGTGACCAGGGCGACGTCGGCGATGTTGAAAATCCAGGGGTAGAGTTCGCGTTGCCCTGAGCCGGGCCAGCTCAGGCCCCAGGGCAGCTCGACGCCGGGGAAGAGGTAGAGCATGTCGCGGACGGCGTTGAAGAAGACGCGGTCGTAGAGGTTGCCCAGGGCGCCGGCGAGGATCAGGGCCAGACTCAGCCGGACGAGCCGCTGCCTGACAAGGGGATGGCGGGGGCTGCGGTAGAAGATCACGCCGATGGCGGCGGTGGCGACGATGCTCACGAGCACGAAGAACCACTGCCTACCCGAGCCCATGCCGAAGAGCGCGCCGGTGTTGAGCGTGAGCTTGAGGTCGAGCACCCCCGGGAGCAGGACGACGGGCTCGAGTTGCCGCAGGGTCGCGAGGTCGGCCTCCGGTTCACCGGTCAGCTTGACCGGCTCGGGGCCGACGTGCCGGAAGGACCAGCTCTTAAGGGCCAGGTCGGCCCCGAGGACCGCCAGCGTAAGGACCACGAAGGCGGCGACGCAGCAGAAGCAGCGGCCGGCGATGTCCGCGCCGGCGGCAGCATTCGAGCCGCATCCCCCACACGCCTTCCGACAGGACGGGGCGGCAGGGCTCGGTGTGGAGGGATCGACGGTCATGGTCCGCCCGGGGTGAGGTGAAGGCGGACCGGCTCAGGCCAGGCCGCGCCGCTCGCGTTCGCGGATGATGTCGATGCAGTACTTGGCCCAGGGCTTGACCTCGAGGCGGGCCTTGCCGATGGGCAGGCCGGTGTCGACGCAGACGCCGAAGTAGCCCTTGCTCAGACGCATCAGCGCGTCCTCGATCTCCCGCAGCGTGCGGCGCTCGGACTCCATCAGGCCCAGCGTGAACTCCTGCTGGTAGTGATCGGAGCCGACGTCGGCCATGTGCATGGGGAGGTTCGAGAGGTCGCCGTCGTGCTCGAGGTCGGCCTTGAGGGAGGCGACGTCGCCGAGCAGTTCGGCGCGCTTTTCCAGGAGCAGGTGCTTGTAGTGCTCGACGTCCTCGCTGGTCAGGCCGCTGTCAGCCTTGAGCAGCTCCTCGGGCGTCAGGGGCGCGCCGCGGTCAACGGCCTCGACAACGAGCTTGCGTCGCTCGGCCTCGGGGCCGGTGAGGTGGCTGGTGACGTAGGAGATCACCGGCTCGCGCTTGGGGCGGACCGGCGAGACCTTGACGGGCTTGCCCTTGGCCGCGGCCTGCGCCAGGGACGCGGGCGAGCCGCTGTTCGGTGTGGTGTGCGACTTGCCCTTGGACTTGCCGGCCGCGGGCGCCTTGGTGACCACGGTGGACTTACTCTTGTTTGACGAGCTCTTCTTGACGACCTGTTTCCCCGTGTTCTTGCGGCCGGCCGCGGTCTTGGCGGGCTTGACAGCCTTGACGGGGGGGGCGACTTTTTTCTTCTTGACGGAGCTCGCCTTGGCGGTTTTCGTGGTCTTTTTGGCCAAAAGTCTCACTCCACAAAGCCTTGAAGGGGCTGATCTTAGAATGATCTGGCGGCTGTTTTCCACCACCACCGGACCGGGGGGTAAATTCATTATTTTAGAGTGCCCCCATGGCCAAGGCAAACCCCCTCGCATTTCTGCCGAGGGCCTGCACGCACCCCGGACTATTCATCGGACGGCGGGCAATCTGACTGTGCTGCGACTCGTGGCTCATTAATCGCCGTGTTTCTGCCGCAGACGCGGGCTCAGGCGCAGCATCAGGTGCACACGCTCGAATTGGTCGACCCAGTCGGCCATCGTCGCCGCCAGATCGTCGGCCCCCGGCAGCGCCCCCGGGAGTGGACAACTCGGTCCCAGTTGCCGGGCGGCGACGGCGCGGTAACGGCTGAGCGTGCGGTCGCCGTACCAGGCGGCCAGGTGATCGTCCTCGGCACAGAAGATCACCACGGGGACGCGCCGGCCGCCGTTGATGGTCAATTGGTCCTGCAGGTCGGCGTGGGCGTCTCTGTCGAGCCAGCGCAGGTCGATCTTGTCGGGGTTGGCCTGGGCGATGCGGGTGATCAAGGGGCCCTGCTGGACACAGTCGCCGCACCAGATGCCCGACAGGCCGATGACCTTGATCGGGCGCGTGAAGGAGCCGACGAGCTGCTTCTGCGCGTCGGTGAGGGTGGCGGCATCGTAGACGCGTTGCCAGTTCTCACGCTGCTGGGGGGTGCCGGTGGCGAGGTAGTCGGCGTAGGCCAGGCCGGCGTCGTGCTTGGACCGGAGGAACTGCGGGGTAAGCATGAAAGACGCTCCGTGGGATGGAGCGTAACGATAGACGTGCGGCCAAGCCAAGGCCAGCCGGTCACTGCGATTTCGCGCGCGGGCGCCGAGGGCGGGCGGGCTTGGCGTGCTTCTCGAGCAGGACCCGGGCGGCCTGGCGGACGTTCTTGGCTGAGAGGTCGTCGTGGGTGATGTAGCGGCGGGCGATGACGCCCTGCATCAGCGTGGTCCACTGCTGGGCGAAGGCGTCGGGCTGGCGGGCGCCGGCCTGGCGGGCGATCTGGGCGATGGACTGCTCGGACCGGTGGTAGTGGGCGGCGGCGGCCTGGTGGATGGGGTCGTGGGGCGAGGGGTACTCGGAGCAGGCGTTGAGGAACATGCAGCCGCGGTAGTCGGGGTGGGTGAAGTACTCGTCGAGGACGTCGAACATGGCCAGGAGCTGCTTGCGGGGGTCGTCGCCGGCCAGCTCCTTGATGCGCTGCTGGAAGCTGGCGGTCTCCCACTGATCGCGGAGCTCGAGGGCGGCGACGATCAGGTCGTCCTTGCTGGCGAAGTGGTTGTAGAAGGTCGTCTTGGTCACGCCGGCGCCGGCGATGATCTGGTCGAGCCCCACGGCGTGGAAGCCGCGGACATAGAAGAGCTCGAGCGCGACGTGGAGGATCCTGCCGCGCGTGCCGGCGGGCAGCTCGCCGCTGCCGAAGAGGTCGCGGGCTCGGTGCTGGGTGGTGTCGGTCATGTGAGTCATCCCTCCCCAGGGATCGATGTGAGGTTGACTCCAAGTCAACCGAAAGTTGACTCCAAGTCAAGCGGCGCCGGGGCGATCTCCGGCTACAGTTGGCCGAGGTTCATGGAGGAACTCCGAGTTTTTCAGGGACATTCACACCACGAAAGGAGAACGGTGATGAGCCAGAGCACGATGGAAATGACGATGGATCGGGACATGAAGGGCACGATGACGCTCGACGAGGACCGCAAGCGGGCGATGATGGAGCGTCTGGTCAGGATGACCAACGAGGCGTCCATGACGCTGATGCTGTCGATCGGTCATCGGACGGGGTTGTTCGATGTGATGGCCCAGATGACCCCCGCGACGAGCGAGCGGATCGCGCGAGAGGCGGGCTTGCAGGAGCGATATGTCCGCGAATGGTTGGGCGCGATGGTCACCGGCGGGGTCGTCGAGTACGACCCGGTGATGCGGACGTACACGCTGCCGGCTGAGCACGCGGCGCTGATGACCCGGGCGGCGGGCGGGGAGAACCTCGCCGGGTCGATGCAGTGGTTCTCGGTGCTGGGGTCGGCGGAGAGCGAGGTGGTGGACAAGTTCCGGCGCGGCGGGGGCGTCTGCTACGACCACTTCCACCGGTTCCACGACGTGATGGCTGGCGAGAGCGACCTGACGACGGTGGTGGCGCTGCGCGAGCACATCCTGCCGCTGGTGCCGGGGCTGACCGAGCGGCTCGAGCGGGGCATCCACGTGCTGGAGGTCGGCTGCGGGCAGGGCCGGGCGATGACGATGCTGGCTGAGATGTTCCCCAGGAGCACCTTCCGGGGGTACGACCTGTGCGAGGAGCCGATCATGCGGGCCCTGGCGACGGTGACGGCCAAGGGGCTGACCAACGTCAGCTTCGAGGTCCGCGACGTGACGGGCTTTGACGAGCCGGGGCGGTACGACCTGGTCATGGCCTTCGACGCGATCCACGACCAGAAGGACCCGGCGTCGGTGCTGCGCGGCATCCGCCGGGCGCTGCGGCCGGGCGGGGTGTTCCTGATGCAGGACATCGCCGCGTCGAGCCACCTGGAGAACAACGTCGGCCACCCGCTCGGGACGTTCTTCTACACGATCTCGACGATGCACTGCATGACCGTGTCGCTGGCGCAGGACGGGGCGGGCCTGGGCACCTGCTGGGGGCGGGAGCTGGCCCAGATCATGCTCCGCGACGCGGGCTTCACGAGCATCGAGATCACGCAACTGCCGCACGACATGATCAACGACTACTACGTGGCGCGGTGATGTGATCGACAGCGATATCGCCTCAATCAAGACCAAAGCCCAGGACCGCATGGCCCTGGGCTTTTCATTTTCGGTCGCTATCGCGCGATGCTTACCCCGCCTTGATCATCCCCGTCTGGCGGGCGTAGTTGAACACGCCGCCGGCGTCGATGATGGGCTTGGCGTCGCCGAGGGGGTGGAGCTTGTAGGTCTTGCCGGTGGTCTTGTTCGTCAAGGTGGCCGCGTCGATGTCGATCTCGCACTGATCGCCGGTGCGGACCTCGTGGACAAGGCGCTGGGTGGTCTCGCAGGGCAGGAGGTAGCCGCCGTTGACGCAGTTGCGGTAGAAGATGCGGGCGTAGAACTCGGCGACGACGGCCTTGGCGCCGGCCTCGGCGATGGCCAGGGGGGCGTGCTCGCGGGAGGAGCCGCAGCCGAAGTTCTTGCCGCCGATGACGATGGCGTACTTGCTCTTGAACTGGCCTTGGTCGACAAAGAGCTGGCCGCCGCCGGGCAGGCCGGCCGCGGCGCGGGGGACGCCGCTCATGGCGTACATGCCGAAGAACTTGCGCTCGGCCGGGTCGGAGGGGTTATAGGACAGGTACTCGGCGGGGATGATCTGGTCGGTGTCGACGTCGTCGCCGAGGACGTAAGCGGGGCCGGTGATTTTGGCAGTCATAGGAGAGCTCCGGGAAAAACTGCGAGCGGGGCATTATAGAGCCTCGCGGCGTGGCGTGGCGGCGGGGTGGTGGGGTACGGGGTACGGGGTACAGGGTATGGGGTAGAGAACCTTGTGCGCTGGACGGCCATCCCTACCCTGTACCCCGTACCCTGTACCCTTCTGTTAGAATCCCCTATCTTGACTGCTCCCCCGAGCCTGCCTCAACCGGGCGGGCCCGAACTTCCCCAAGGATGCCAACCATGAGCAAGCGTGCGTGGCGCGGATTCGTCGTCGGCCTGGCGGTTCTGACGCTCAGCGGCCTGGCCGGCTGCGGGCCGTACGTCACCATCCCCCGTGTCGGGCCGAACTTCGGGATCAGCGATCCCAACCAGCTGATCGTCCGCGAGGCCATGCGGACGAGCCTCAAGGCGGAGCTGGCTGAGGACCCGGTCAAGGGCCCGTATTCCATCAAGCTCCCGGCCGGCAGCGAGGCCAAGAGTTATCACTACGTCATGCAGGAGCTGCCCGGTCAGCCGCTGTTCGAGGGTGAGACCACCCCGGAAGGGTCCGCGGCCGCGGCGTCGCTCGAGGTCGTCCGCGTTCACATCCAGAACCTCGAGGGCGAGGTGGACATTGTCCGCAAGGGCGATCGCGTGGCCGGGCGAGGGCAACTGATCACGGTCTACCTCCGGCGGGCGCCGTTTAATGGCTGGGTGGCGGATCGCGTGCGGGCGTGGTCGTCGATGGTCGAGTCCGAGCCGGTCGTTCGTTAACCCTACCCCCCCTATTCGTTCCGGGTCAGTGTGGAAAGGATTGTCATGGTTTGGGCACTGAGCGCGTTCGCCGACGAGGCGGGCCCCGAAGTGGATCAGCAGATCGCCGCCCTGCTCGAGGCGGGCATCGGGCGCGTCGACCTGCGCAACGTCGGCCAGCACAACATCAGCGCCCTGCCCCTGGACCTGGCGCAGCAGACGGCGCGCAAGCTCGGGCAGGCCAAGATCAAGGTGGGCATGTTCGGCTCGCCGATCGGGAAGATCGATATCGCCGACCCGTTCGAGATCGACATGCAGAAGCTCGAGCACCTGGGCAAGCTCAAGGATGTCTTTGGATGCTCGGCGGTGCGGATCTTCAGCTACTACAACAAGGCGGGGCGTGCCGCCGATGCGTGGGCACAGGAGTCGCTCTCGCGTCTCAAGAAGCTCCGCGACCGGGCGGCGCAGCTCGGGCTGGTGCTCTACCACGAGAACGAACGGCACATCTTCGGCGACCGCTTGGCGGAGAACCTCCGCATCGCCCAGGAAGTCCGTGATGGAAAATCCTTCCTGACCATCTTCGACTTCGACAACTACAACCAGTCCGGCGACGACGTCTGGCACAACTGGGAAGTGCTCCGCGACAAGGTCGACGCGATTCACCTCAAGGACTCCGACGCACAGAAGCAGCACGTGCCGGTCGGGCAGGGGACGGGGCAGGTCAAGAAGATCCTCGCCGACGCCGTGAAGCGCCAATGGCAGGGGCCGATGTCGCTCGAGCCGCACCTGGTGCACTCGTCGGCGGTGATGGCCACGGGCGTCGGCGGGCAGGCCAACGAGCAGCTCAAGAACCTGCCGCCGGAGAAGGTCTTCCAGGTCGCGGCCAGGGCGGCCAAGCAGATCATCGCCGAGGTCGGCGGGCCGGTGGGATGACGGAAGAGCCCAAGACTGATCCAAGGAGCCCAAGGATGACGGCTCGAAACAGCATGCACGCGACGATCCCGGCGACGGTGTTGGCGGTCCTGCTCTACGCCGGCGGCCCCGCGCTGGGGCAAGAGAACCAGCAGGGCATCGACACGCACACCAGCGAGCCCGTGCCGGTGCGGGAGCAGCCCGGCCAGACCACGATCGGCGAACCCTCTCCCCCACCCCCTGCTCCCGCGGAGACGATGGCGGTGCCGGACACCCTGCCCGCGCAGACGCAGCCCTCGGAGATGACCCCCTCGTCGGAAGAAGTTCTGCAACGCATGCTCCGCCGCCGGCAGGAGATCCCCGTGATCGAGCCGAGCTCGCAGGCGCCGATGGACATGCCGGCCCTGGGCAACCTGCGGCCGGACCCGGCGGTGCTGGGCGTGGCGCCGGGGCAGGATCAGCCGATGCTCCGCCGCGAGGGGGAGTTCGTCGTCAGCCGGCGCGGGCGGGTGTTCCGCACGCCGGACGGTTTCCTGCAGTTCCGCTTTGAGGCCGACTCCGAGCAGGCCCCCGAGCCGCCGGTCTACATGATGCCCTGCCAGATGCTCGAGCACATTGAGCAGTTGACGGACGAACGCAAGAACGACGTGGTCTTCGTCCTGTCGGGACAGGTGTTCGTCTATCGCGGGCGCAACTGGCTGCTGCCGACGATGATGCGGCTGGACGTCGATCGCGGGAATCTGCAGAAGTAACCCCCGGCCGTCACCCCCCTACCACTTGGTCACGGTCATCTGGCCGTCGTGACGCAGCAGGTCCTTGAGCTGCGACTTTTCCAGTACGCGGATCGTCATGTGATAGCTGCGCGACTGGCCGGGTTCGAGCCACTGGGCGGCCTTGGGGTGCTTGTCATTGTCCTTGCCCAGGAGCGAGCCGCAGAAGGGCTCGACGCCGGTGACGTACGACCCGGCGGGACCGAGGTGCTGCCAATTCGTCAAGCGAGGCAGCGAGGCCACGTCGTACTCGAGCTCCACGCCCAGGCCCAGGCGCGCGTTGACCAGGCCGACGTGGGCCAGGCCCTGGCGGTCGGGCTGGGGGTCGATCAGGACGACGTCCTCGCCCTTGCCGCGGTGCTCGGGCTTGGGCGCGGCGAGAGTCTTGAACCGCTTGAGCGAGGCGGCGGTGGCGTCGCGGCCGATGTGCATGGCCTTGCCGTGATAGACCAGGCGGGTGCCGGCGTCGGCCAGGGGGTAGCCGAAGTTGCAGTGGTACATCCAGTTGTGGGCCACGGTGATGTTCGAGCGGTTGGTGACCTGGTCGTAGATGTGAATCATCGGCTCGCCGAGGAGGCACTGGATCTGCCGGCGGACCTCGACGACGGGCTGGAACATGCGGGCCTCGCGGATGATCAACGACAGGAGCATCTCGCGCCGGCCGCGGGCGGGGTCGGGGTTGACGAGCATCTCGATCGAGGCGGGTGTGTTGGAGTGGTTGCCGTGCAGGCCGACGTCCAGGCCGTCTTCCTTGCGGGGAGGGCCGATGTAGCGTGGGCCGCAGGTGGTGACCAGGCCGGCGGGCCAGTTGTCGAGCCAGAGGATGCCCATGCGGGCGGCGAGGCTCGGGGGGGCGTAGTCGTTGGGGGAGAGATAGGCCAGGCTGTGCGGGCCGTGGAAGGCCTCGACGATGTCGCCGCCGCGGTCGAGGGCGACGACGAAGCGCAGGGGCGAGCCGGTGTTGATCATCGCCACGCGGGCGGCGTGGGTGTGGCCGCCGGCGTTGGGGTAGTCGAGGGTGCCGGTGCGGATGCCGCCGATCTGCTGGACGTTGTCGCAATGAACCTCGGAGAGATTCAGCGGCCCGGCGGACATCGACGCGGCGGCGGACGCGGGCTTGGCGGAGGACGGACGACGGCGCTTGGCGGCCATGGGACCACTCCTGTTGGCGTGCCGCTTCTGGCGGCGAACGCGTGGGACCGGATAGAATGTACGCTAGACGCCCTCGCCTGGAAAACCCCAGGACGACGAACGATCCGAAGGAGTTGTCCCGAATGCCGATCTACGAGTACGAGTGCAGCGGGTGCGGCCACGTCACCGAGCAGTTGCGGCGGATGAGCGACGCCGACGGCAAGGTCGCCTGCGAGGCATGCGGCAGCCGCAAGACGCACCGCAAGCACAGCGTGTTCAGCGCGTGCGGGTGCGACACGGCCGGCGGCGCCTCTGCCGGGGCTTCGGCATCGTCGGCCACGCATGGCGCGGGCTGCCCGTGCTGCCACGGCGGGGGCGGCGGGGCGTGCGGTCTTTAATGGGCCGAGGGGCGTGAATCTTGCCCGCCAGACGGCCGGAAAATCGCAAAAAAATCTTGGCTTGGGCCGTCCGCGGGGTATGATTAGAGCGGGGAGAGAGGAAGGAGGTCCGCCATGGTGACGCCTTCCACATCCAGGCACCTCGACCGGTTTCTTACGCTCCAACTGAACATGCACTGCGGCGGGCTGACGCCGCCGCGGGAATGGGTTTGTCAGACACAGACGGGCCGGGCCGAGCACGTTCGGCCGCGGCACCCGATGCGACGGCTGCTGGCGCAGGTCCGCGCGGTGCGGCGATCGGCGGATCGGAGCTACGGGTCGGACACGTTGCCGACGCTGCGCGCCTGATGGGCCGCGCGACCTTCGGATCGGACAGGCCGTCCATCGTTACCGGGGCGGCGCAAGACCGCCCACGTACTCAGGCCCTCGCCCCCGTGCCAGGCGAGGGCCGTTTTTCATGACCCGTGTGTGGATCGGCCTTATACTCGGCGACGCTGTTCTCCCTCTCTTTCCGGGGGTGAGGTTTGCCGATGGTCAGCTTCTCCGTCCAGACGCACGAACACAGCCAGATGCTCGACATCACCGGGCAGGTGCAGCAGGCGCTTGACCGCAGCGGGGTTCAGCAGGGCGCGGCGATCGTCTACGTCCCGCACACCACGGCGGCGCTGACGATCAACGAGAACGCCGATCCGGACGTGGCCCACGACATTCTGCATGACCTCGACCGGCTGGCGCCCTGGGAGCAGGAGGCCTACCGGCACGACGAGGGCAACAGCGCGGCCCACACCAAGGCGGCGATGGTCGGGCACTCGGTGACCGTGCTGATCGATCAGGGTCGCTTACGTCTGGGGCGGTGGCAGGGCATTTTCTTCTGTGAGTTCGATGGGCCGCGCCATCGCGAGGTGCACGTTCAGTTCTTGTCCGGCGTCTGATCCAATATTGCAGGGAACAGCGTTCGCGGCGAGGACGTGAGTGAGATTCCGCGCATAAAAAAACCCCGCTGCCGCCGAGGCGACAACGGGGCGGAGGGGAGAAAGCTCTTTCTTAAACTCCACCGTCGGCCGTTCCGGGCTCCGCTCACCACTTTTTTGTAGCGCGACGGTATTAGGATGTCAA
>JADZET010000421.1 GCA_020850375.1 Phycisphaeraceae bacterium
CGGCGGTTGTTGAGCGATAACGTGGGCGGTAGGCTCAGTGTCACAAGGAGCCTGCCATGCCCGCCATCCCCACCGCCCTGGGTTTCGTCACGCCCGAACGACTCGGCATGACCCTCATGCACGAGTGCCTCTGCTTCCCCTATCGCAAGCAGCCCCACCTCCAGGAGGCCGGCATGGCCTACCAGGTCAAGCTGCTGCAAAAAGCCGCCGCCGCCGGCATCCACACGCTCTGCGACGCTCGCCCCTGGCCCGACGTGGCCAAGATCATCGCGGCCAATCAGCAGGTCCCCCAGATCAACGTCATCCTCTCCACCGGCCATTACCTCGAAGAAACCGCTCCCCCGGAAGTTCGCTCCCTCGACGAAGAGGGCATGGTCCAGCGCATGCGCAAGCACCTGACCGAGGGCTTCGAGGGCTACGAGGGCAAGGTGCGGGCCGGCATGATCCGCATCGCCAGCAACGACCAGAACCTCACCCCCTGGGAGCGCCAGAGCTTCCGCGCCGCCGCCAGGGTCCAGCGCGAGTTCGGCGTGGCTATCGGCGTCCACTCCTGCGCCGGTGCGCAGGCCCAGATGCGATTCCTCCTCGACCAGGGCGTGGACCTCTCCAAGATCTTCTTCGCCCACGTCGAGGCCGAGTTCGGCTGGGAGAAACGCACCCGCGAGCAGGAAGCTGATTACCTCACCCAGGTTCTCAAGGCCGGCGGCAACCTCCTGCACAACAACTTCGGCTTCGAGTTCGACACCCCCTGGGACGACCTGGTCTACCTCCTGCACGAATGGGAGAGGCGAGGCTTCGGCGGGCAGATCCTCCTGAGCATCGACGTGAACTGGGAGTTCGACGACGACGGCACCATCTGGCACGAGGCCCAGCGTCAGCACCCCCACACGGGCGAGCGCGACTATGCCTACATGGTGCACAAAACTATCCCCGCCCTGATGAAGGCCGGCATCACCTTCGACAAGATCATCAAGTACATCGTCCAGAACCCCCGCCGGATCCTCACCCCCGCCAAGCGCTGAGCCCGCCCACGACATCGCGATCCAAAGAACAAAGCCCAGGGTTTTAGACCTGGGCTTGCTGTTTCCTTCTCGATGGCGCGATGCCTCACGCCTCCATCGCCCGCTGCCGCCTTCCTAACCACCACGCCCCCGCGAAAACCCCCGCCAGGCAAACTCCCGGCTCAGGGATTGGCGTGGCCAGGAAGAGCGATAGTTCACCCTCATACTCGCCCACGCCCACGATCTGTCCTGATTCGTTAACCGCAAAGGCCTCACACAAGAAGTCCCACCCCAGCGCCGGGTCGATCAGCTCCTCCAGCAGCTGCGTGCCCGTGTCCGGCCGATCGACGAAGGCGCGATCCGCACCGCCCCAGTCGGTCCAAGGGATGAATTGGTACTTGCCCACGACAACGCCCGACTCGTTCTGGCCATTGGCGATGCCAGAGTCCGGATTTTGCAGCTTGATCACTCGCATGGTGCCATCGGATTCAAGCACCACCGGGTCACTATCCGCATCGATGACTATCCCCGCGATTTGGCCGCGGTTGTTGATATCGGAAGCAAAGCCGTAAGAGGACGAGGGTGATGTCATCTGATCCAAGCTGGGCCAGATGACCCAGCTCGCCAGGCCGTACTGCCAGGGGATGTTTTCTTCCACCACCCTAGCCAGGCCCGCGATCTGGCCGTGGTTGTTGATCGTGGTGGCGATCGCCTGACGCTCTCGCTCGGAGGCCAGCACATGGAAATGCGCCTCATCGTCGATCAGCACCGGGCGGTACATCGGACCGCTCCAGTAAGGCGATCCAGTCCACTCCGGCGTCTCGACCCCGCCGACAATGGCGCCAAGGTCATTGATGTCCGAGGCCAGGAAATAGGGCGTCCAGATGCCGACGTTGATGGGATTGATGGACCAGGCTGAGCCACCCTCCGTCAGCGGTCCCAGCGCGTAAGACCCTTCGGCGGACCACATCAACGCATTGTCGCCCAGGTAATAAGTGCCGATGACGCCCTGCCCGACGTTGTTCAGGGCAACAGCCATATGTACCCCGGCCCCGCGGCCCAGCGCGATCTGTGGTGTCAACGGCCCAGAATTCCAGACCAGGGCGAACGCAGTTTCAATGCCATGGACCGACGCGATGACCTTGCCCGAGTCGTTGATGTCCATGTCCTGAACCCGAGTCAACCGTCCGATCTCCGCCGGCACGTCCAGCCTCTGGATGTCATACATCACCGTCGCCCAGGCCGGAACAGCGATCACCACGCCAAGCCACGCCGCCAACAGAACACCGCGACCCATGGAAGCACTCCTGGAAAGGAACATGCCTCCATCGTCGGCCCGCACGATCACGCCACATCAGCGGGTTTTTAACAGCGTCCGATAGCCATCGTCGCGCACGACGGCACAAGAATCCTAAGCCCAGGGACACTGTCCCTGGGTCATCTTGCCCTGAGCGTCAAATAACCGCCTCACGCCTTCCGCGCCACCCACCCATAATCCATGTACTTCTGCTCGAACGTCCCGTCCGCCCGGAAGTCGAACACGTTGAACCCCTCTTTGCTGCCGAGGTTCGGCCCCTTCCACCAGTTGCCGCAGACCGCCCCCGTGCCCACGTGCGTGGTGTACTGGTACTTGATCGTCTCGTTCTGGTGCAGATGCCCGAAGGCCATCAGCTCGACCTTGTGCTTCTCGAGCAGCCGGACGATCTCGAAGGCGTTGAGGCACACCAGGTTCCCCGGGATCGGCAGCACCTCGCCCTGCGGCGGGCGGTAGTAGACCACCGCCAGGCTGAACGGCGGCACATGCGTGAACACCGCCTTGGGCCGCGCCGCCGTCGCTGTCATCCGCTGGTCCAGGAACGCCAGCGTCTTTTCGTCGAACGTCCCGAGGTACGGGTTCTCCTGCCCCTGCACCAGGTCGTCGACCACGAAGAACTGCCAGCCCTTGTGCTCGAAGCTGTACGTCAGCTCCTCGACGCCCAGCCGCTCCTGGAACATCTTCTTGCCGTAGAGCGGATCGATCGGGGGCAGCTTACCCTTCGAGCCCCAGCCGTAGATGTCATGGTTGCCCACGCAGTACTTGATGGGCAGGCTGCAATCCTTGATGACGCTGGTGAACAGGTCATACACGCGCTTGGCCTGCTCGGGGTCGCCGGGCTGAG
>JADZET010000422.1 GCA_020850375.1 Phycisphaeraceae bacterium
CGTCCCCAGCGGGCCGTGGAAGAGTTCGGGGAACAGGGTCAGGACGTCAATGCGCACGGTCGCTGCCCGGAGGACGGGTTATCCGTCCAAGTGTGCCGGGAGATTCGCTCAAGCCGACGGCTTGGCCGCCTTCTTCGACTCCATCACGCCCAAGCCGCGAAGCAGGCTCGTGACGCGTTCGGACGGCTGGGCGCCGACGCTCAGCCAGTACTTGGCCCGTTCGGCGTTGATCTTCAGCCCCTTGGCCGCGTCCTTCTCGATCGGGTCGAAGAAGCCCAGCTCCTCGATCGGGGCGCTGTCGCGGGCGGACCGCATATCCATCACGCACACGCGGTAGTAGGGGCGGTTGCGACGACCAAAGCGCTTGAGGCGGAGCTTGACCACGTTGCGTATCTCCAGAGTCAATAATCAGTTACGATTCGATGCCCGGTCCGGCTGACGGTCTCTTTTCCTCCGGGCTGACGGCCCGAAAGATCCATCAACTTCAGGGCGAGCCCCGGATCGTAACCCATTTGTCCGCTTGCTTCAAGCCTAGACACCGACCCCCGTGCCCATCGCTCCCATCCGGTCGTGGTAGTGGCAGGCTGAGCAGTGATCCGGCTCGCCGTCGACCGGCAGCAGGGGGGGCGTCTCGTTCACGCAGCGGGCCATGACCTGCGCCGGCTGGCCGCCGACGGTGATGCCCACCGTCTCGCCGTCGCGCCCGAGCGACTGCTTGGCCAGCGTCCGCGTCAGCGGGCAGCGCGGGTGGAACGCGCACCCGGCGGGGGGGCTCACCGGCGAGGGCACTTCCCCCGGCAGGATGATCCGCGACGACGCCCGGGTCGGATCGGGCGTCGGGGCCGCGCTCAGCAGCGCCTGCGTATAGGGATGCCGCGGCCGGCGGTAGAGCGTGCGCCGCTCGGCCTCCTCGACGATCTTGCCCAGGTACATCACCGCGATGCGGTCGCAGAAGTGCTCGACCACCGCCAGGTTGTGGGCGATGAAGAGGTACGAAAGCCCCAGCTCCGCCTGCAGGTCGCCCAGGAGGTTGAGGATCTGCGACTGGATCGACACGTCCAGGGCGCTGACCGGCTCATCGCAGACGATGAACTCCGGCTCGAGCGCCAGGGCCCTTGCGATGCCGATGCGCTGCCTCTGCCCGCCGGAGAACTCGTGGGGATAGCGGTTGATGTAGGCCGGCGCGAGCCCGACCTTGCGCAGCAGCTCCTCGACGCGCTGCCGCAGCGCCGGTCCCTTGGCTAAGCCATGCGCGGCGATCGGCTCGCCGATGATCCGCCCGATCGTCTGCCGGGGGTTGAGCGACCCGACGGGGTCCTGAAAGATGATCTGCATCCGACGCCGCAGCCGCCGCAGCTCCCGCCGGCCCAGCGCAAAAACATCCATGCCGTCGAAGAGCACGCTCCCCTCGGTCGCGGGGACGAGCCTGAGGATCGACCGGCCCACGGTGGATTTTCCGCACCCGGACTCGCCGACGAGCCCGACGGTCTGCCCGCGCCGCACAACGAGGTCCACGCCGTCGACCGCCCGCACGTGCCCGACGGTCTTCTGCATCAGCCCCCGCCGCACGGGGAACCACGTCTTAAGGCCGCGCACTTCCAGCAAAGGACGATCATCCGTCCCTTGCTCGCGTGTCGTCGGCATCTCCGCGGTCGCCATGCCCGTCATGGTGGGTAAGTATACAAGGCCCCGGACGGACGATCGCTCGTCGCCGGCAAAAATAAAACCGCCCCGGCGGCGCCGAGGCGGTGGAAAGATTTGCTGGAACGGACGCGTCGATTCCGCCCCCGGGCCGCTGGGAGCTTGAACGTGCGCCCGCTACTCCTTGGGCACTTCCAGCAGCAGGAGCTGGACCTGGTTCCTCATCAGCACCCGCAGCCGGACGTAGGCGCTCTCGGCCGAGGCCTCCTCGAGCGCCTTGGCGAACTCCGCCGGCGTGGCCACGGCGGTGTCCATGACGTCGGTGATCAGCATCCCGCGCTGCAGCCCCGCCGCCGCGGCGGCCGACCCCTCGCGGACGGATCGCACGAACACGCCCGGCTCATGCTCGATGCCCAACTGATCCGCCATCTCCGACGTGAACGCCGACACACGCACGCCCACCCGGCCGAGGATCTGCTGGTTCTGCGTCATGCCCGGCGACTGCCTCTCGGCGTCGCTGCCGGCCGTCGCGACCTGATCGGGCAGCTCCTCGAGCGTGACCTTGACCGACGTGGGCTTGCCCTTGCGGAACACGTCCAGGTCCACCTCCGTCCCCGGCGGTAACGCCGCGACGGTCTCGCGGAGCTGCTCGGCGTTCTCGACGGCCTTGCCCTGGACCTTGGTGATGATGTCCGCCTCGATCACCCCGCCCTCGGCCGCCGGGCCGCCCTCGATCGGCTGGGTCACCAGCACGCCCTTGCCCTCATACCCGAGCGTCCGGGCCATCTTCGGGTCCAGGTCCGTGATGTAGATCCCCAGGTAGCCGCGCGTCACCTTGCCCTTCTCGATCAGTTGCGGCACCACCCGGGCGATCATCTCCGCCGGGATGGCGAACCCGATCCCCGCGAACGACCCCGTCCGCGTGGCGATGGCCGTGTTCATCCCGATCACCTCCCCGCGCAGGTTCGTCAGCGGCCCGCCGCTGTTGCCCGGGTTGATCGCCGCGTCGGTCTGGATGAAGTTCTCGTACCCCTGCCGCTGCAGCAGCCCGAGCTGCCGGCCCGTCGCCGAGACGATCCCCTGGCTCATCGAGAAGTCATTGCCGAACGGCGAGCCGAACGAGAACACGATCTCGCCCTGCCCCACCGGGTCCGTCGTCACCTGGGCCGGGTGGAACACCTCGCCCTCGACCTTGAGCACGGCGATGTCCGTCTTGGGGTCCGTGCCGATGACACTGGCCACCTTCTCCGTGCCGTCAAAGAAGCGGACGACGATCTTGTCGGCCTTGTCCACCACGTGGTTGTTGGTCACGACGTGCCCCGCCTCGTCGTAGACCCAGCCCGAGCCGTTGCCCCGTTCGCGTGGGACGTTGTAACGATCCATGCCCTGGTCCGGGTCCTGCTCCTCCTGCGGCATCATCGGGTCCTCGTCCGGGTCCATCGGGAGCGGCCCGCGCGGCCCGAAGAACCACGGCAGCTTCTCGCGCAGCTCCGAGCGCGGCGTGCCCTTGCTGAAGACCTGGATGTGCACCACGCTCGGCTCGACCACCTCGGCCACGAGCTTGAACGAGTTCGACAACTCCGCCACCGCGGCGTTGTTGTCCAGCCCGTCACGGATCGTCTGGATCCTTGCCTGCGACCCGGCGTAGGCGATCTGCCTGGCCGCCCCCGGCCCAAACGTCATCACCAGCGCCAGCGTCACCAGCACCACCAGACTTGGCCCGAAGTATCCCAGACGTTTCATACCCAATGCTCCTATAGGCCGGATGATTCGCCCGGCAGGCGATGGTTGAGTCTATACAGAATCGTTCGAGCACCTGTCCGACATCAAGAATTTACGCACGGGCCCGCTTCGGGTTCATTTTGTCCCCCAGCGGACGACCGTCCCCCGGCCGACCCGGGGGCTGAATCAGGGCATGCCGCGTCCGCGGTTTCAGCCCCGGCTCCGCCGGGGGGTACTTCGGATCGCCCCATGGTGTCGAATAACGCCCTTTACCCCTCGACGTGGTAAGGGTGGTCCTTGGCCAGGTACCGCCCCGACTCGGCCAGCGCCACCCATTTCGCCGCCGCCTCACGGACCGCCCCGCCCACGTCGCCCTGCGGCGGCGCGAACGGCGCGTGCCAGCCCGTCAACCCCAGCACGTCGTGCATCACCACCACGTGCCCGTGGCACGCCGGCCCCGCCCCGCACCCGATCAAAATCGCCGGCTCGTCCTTGGGGGACTGCTCACGGATCGCCTCGATCACCCCCACGCTGACCTCGGCCGGCACGGCCTCGAGCAGGATCATCACCGCCCCGGCCCGCACCATCTCCCCCGCCAGTTGCACCGTCTGGCGGACCTCCTGGGTCGAGTGGTAGACCTTGCGGCTGCGTCCCATCGCCAGCTTCTGCTGCGGCCGCGAGCCCAGGTGCGCCACCACCGGCACGCCCGCCGCCGCCATCCGCTCGACCAGCGACAGATCAAGCCGACTCACCTCGAGCTTGACCGCGTCCGCCCCGCCCTCGGTCAGGAAGCGCATCGCATTGGCCATCCCCGCGTCCTGCCCGCACTGGTACGACCCGAACGGCATGTCCCCCATCACGAACGCCAGCGGCGCCGCCCGCCGCACCGCCGCGGTGATCTGGAGCATGAAGTCCAAGGGGGCCGGCAGGGTCGTCTCGTGCCCGAGCACGAACTGCGCCGCCGTGTCGCCGACCAGCAACGTCTTGAGCCCCGCCTGCCAGAACAAGCGCGCCGTCGTCGCGTCGTAGCAGGTGAGCATGGCGAACTTCTGACCCGCCGCCGCCCACTGGCGCAGCGTCGAGAGACGAATTTTCTTGTCGGGGGGGGACGATGGCATGGGTGAATTATAGATGAAAGACCGCCGGCACCCACAGGCCTCTGCGGGTCGTCCGTGCTACTCCATCTCCCCCTCGCTGGCCCGGATGAACTGCCTGTAAAGATGGGCATACGTCCCGCCCGTGGCCAACAGGTCCAGGTGCGTGCCGCGCTCGATGATCCGGCCGTGGTCGAGCACCAGCACCATGCTCGCGTGCCGGATGGTGCTCAGGCGGTGGGCCACGACGAAGCTCGTCCGCCCGCCCAGCAGGATCGCCAGGGCCTTCTGGATCCGCGCCTCGGTCATGGTGTCGACGCTGCTGGTGGCCTCGTCGAGGATCAGGATGCGCGGGTCGGCCAGCATCGCCCGGGCGAAGCAGATCAATTGCCGCTGGCCCAGCGAGACGTTCTTGCCCGACTCGCCGACGTCGGTCCGCAGCCCGTCCGGAAGGGCCTCGAGCAGGTCCAGGCAGTCGAGCCTGCGAGCCGCGTCGATGACCTCCTCGTCCGTCGACTTGGGCCGGCCCACGCGGATGTTGTCCATCACCGTCCCGGCGAAGAGGAAGTTCGTCTGCAGCACGATGCCCATCTGCCGGTGCAACGAGCCGCTGGTGATGGCCCGGATCTCGTGCCCGTCGATCAGCAGTTGCCCCTTGTCCGGCAGGTAGAACTTGGCGATCAGGTTGATGATCGTGCTCTTGCCGCTGCCGGTGTGACCGACGAGCGCGACGGTCTGCCCCGGCTCGGCCCGGAAGCTGACGTTCTGGAGCACGGGTCGCCCCGGGTCGTAGCTGAACACCACGTCCCGGAACTCGACGAGCCCCCGGATCGGCGGCAGCTCCACCGCGTCGGTCGAATCCGTCCAGGCCGGCGGCGTGTCGAGCAGCCGGAAGATCCGCTCCGCCCCGGCCATCGCCGTCAGGGCCATGTTGTACATGTTCCCGATCACCACGATCGGCATGAAAAAGAGCTGCGCCATGAAGAAGAAGCCCACCAGCGCCTCGATCACCGCCTGCCGCTCGGCCACGTCCTCGCCCATGTGCAGCACCCGCCAGCCGGCGAACACCAGCATCAGCGACATGAACACCGGCCGGACGAATTCCAGGAGCGGGAAGAACGTCCCCCTCGTCCGCTCGGCCAGGAGGTGGTACTGCGAGTGGTCGAGCACCAGCTCCCCGAAGATCTCGGCGTTGACGTCCTGCCGCACGTACCCCTGCGTCACCCGGATGCCGTGCACCGACTCGGCCAGCATCGCCGTCACCCGGCTGAACGACTCCTGGATGTCCCGGTACGCGGCCGACAGCTTGGGGTGGAAGTGGTGGTGCAGCGCCCAGAGCACCGGCAGCAGCGCCGTGATCAGCAGGAACAGCTCCCAGTCGTACCACAGCATGAACACCCCGGAGAAGATCATCTGCCCCGCCTGCACCAGCGAGATGAACAGCACGTCCTGCACGCCCGTGCGGACGCTCTCGACGTCGCTGGTCATCCGGCTGATGATCCGCCCGAGCTTGGTCCGGTTGAAGTAGCCCATCGGCATCGTCTGCAGGTGCGCGAAGATGTCGCGTCGCAGGTCGTGCACGATGTACTCGCCCAGCTGCATCGCCTGCCGGGAGCGGAAGTAGTGCGTGAAGTGCATCCAGAAGGCCAGCGCCGCGTACCCCGCCACCGCCAGCGACAGCTTGCCCATCCCCGACTTGTGGGCGATCGGCCCGTTGATCACCAGCGTCATCACCCACGCCACCAGCGGCAGCTGCACCGACCGCACCAGCACCGCCAGCACCAGCCCGTTGCGCAGTTTGCGGTGCGGCCGGGTGTAGTGGAACAGCCGGCGGATCAGCGTCAGGTCCAGCGGCCTCTGCTCGGGCTCCTGCTCCTGCTCGCGCCGCGTCTGCGTCAGCGTCAGCGTGTTGGAGGTCAGCCGTGTCACGCCGCGCCCTCCCCGACGCCCAGCAGCCGCTTGCTCTCGGCGTCAGCGACCTGCAGGCTCGCCGCCCGCCGGTAGTGCCCCTTGACGTTCATCAGTTCCTCGTGCGTGCCCCGCTGGATGATCCGGCCCTTGTCCAGCACGATCACCTGGTCCGCCCGCCGCAGCGTGCTCAGGCGATGCGCCACCACGAAGGTCGTCCGCCCCTGCATCGCCCGGTCCATCGCCGCGAGGATCTCGTGCTCCGTCTCCGGGTCCACGGCGCTCGTCGCGTCGTCGAGCAGCAGGATCGGCGGCTCGAGCAGGATCGCCCGCGCGATCGCCAGGCGCTGCCGCTGACCCCCCGAGAGGTTCGACCCGTGCTCGCCGATCACGGTCTGGTACTTGTCCGGCAGCTCTTCAATAAAGTCCGCCGCCGCGGCGATCTCGGCCGCCTTGCGGACCTGCGCCTCGGTCGCCTCGGGGTGCCCGAAGGCGATGTTCGCCGCCACCGTGTTGCTGAACAGGAAGCTCTCCTGGAACACCAGCCCCACGTTCCGTCGCAGGTCGTCCAGGTCGTACTCCCGCACGTCCCGCCCGTCGATCCGCACGCGTCCCCGTCGCGGATCGTAGAAGCGCGGGATCAGGCTCAAGAGCGTGCTCTTGCCCGCCCCCGTCGCCCCGACCACCGCCACGCACTGCCCCGGCTCGGCCTCGAAGCCGATCTCCTCGAGCACCGGGTCCAGGTCGCGGTAGCCGAACGTCACCCCCTCGAACGCCACCCGCCCCTCGGCCCGCTCGACGTGCACCGGCCGCGGCGGGTTCTGGATCTCCACCGGCTGGTCGAGCACCTCGAACACTCGCTGCGCCCCGGTCAGGCTGTACTGCACCGTGTTGGTGATGTTCGCCAGCTGGTTGACCTGCGACGAGAAACCGCTCAGCAGCCCCGCGAACACCACGTACCCCTGCCCGAGCGTGAAGTCCTCGTTGGTCATCACCATGTACCCGCCGAAGAGCATCAGCAGGCACATGTTCAGGCTCGACATCCCCTCGATCGAGGGGATGAACATGCTCGTGAGATGGAAGATCCCGCGCCGCTGCCACTTGATCCGCCGGTTGGCCGTCTGGAACCGCCGGTTCTCGATCGCCTGCCGGCCGAAGCACTTGACCACGTGCATCCCCTGGATGTTCTCCGACAGGCGCAGGATCAACGCGTCGCCCAGCTCCCGCGCCCGCCGGTACCACGGCCGGACCGTCTTCGAGAACCGCCGCGACAGCAGGAACATCACCGGGGCCGTCCCCAGGCTCACCAGCGTCAGCACCGCGTTCGTCCGCAGCATGTACGTCACGTAGACCACCAGCGTCAGCACCACCAGCACGAACTGCATCACCACCCCGTCGATGAACATCCGCACCGACTGCACGTCCCCCGTGACGCGGTTGATGATCGACCCGCTCGTGGACTGGTCGAAGAAGCGGAACGACAGCCGCTGGAGCTTGTCGTAGACCTCCCGGCGGAGGCTGACGATGATCTTCTGCGACAGCCGCGCCCCCGCGACGATCGTGCTGAAGCGCAGGCAGGCGTACGCCGCCGCCACCGCCAGCATGGCTCCGGACAAGAGCAGCACCACGCTCATCGGGTCCCAGCCCGCCGGCGGCTCGATCCCCAGCGGCCAGCGCGGCGCCCGGGCTGAATCGGGAAGGGCCTGATGACGCAGATAATCCAGCGACAGCCCGAACAGCGTCAGGCCCGCCAGGCCCAGCCCCACCAGCATCAACTGCATGACCACGATCTTGAGGCACCCCAGCCGATAGCGCCACGCGATCCCCAGCAGCCGACGGATGAGCTGGTTGTTGCTGAACTCGCTGACCGTCGGCAGATTGCCCTCGGCCTGCCCCGCCTTGGCGCCGGGGTGCAGCGTCTGACCCTTGACGCCCCCGCGGCCGTCAGGCTCCGGCGGCTCGGGGCTTGACGCCTCGTCCTTGGACTTCCTCGCTTTTCGCTTCCACACTTCGCACGTCCTTGCGTGGCTGAGCCTCCCTGCCCGCCACGCGTCGCTTTTCGGTTGGTGTTAAGCTCCAGAGTCTACCGGTCCACGCGCGGCTGACAACCGCCGCGGCACTCCGATGGTCACGCGTATGATCCGTCCACAGCAGGCCGTCCCGGCCCGGCAGGTAATCGATAGGTGACTGTCATATAAGTTCTTACGAGATTAGACATGCCCCTTTCCCTCTGCGTCTACTGCTCAGCGAGCAACCACCTGGACCCGCATTTCGTCCAGGCCGCCCGCGACCTCGGCCGCGACATCGCCCAGAAGGGCCACCAGCTGATCTACGGCGGCGGCAACGTCGGCCTGATGGGCGAACTCGCCCGCGCCGTCCACGCCCACGGCGGCCGAGTCGTCGGCGTCATCCCCACCTTCATGAACACCCGCGAGATCGCCTACGACGCGGCCGACGAACTGCTCGTCCCGGCCAACATGCGCGATCGCAAGGCCC
The DNA here is from genome assembly GCA_020850375.1 of Phycisphaeraceae bacterium. Next base: position 8,862 of record JADZET010000422.1, read on the forward strand.
TGATGGAAGATCGTTCCGACGCCTTCATTGCCCTGCCCGGCGGCTTCGGAACCCTCGAGGAACTGGCTGAAATCCTCACCCTCAAGCAGCTCCACCAGCACGACAAACCGATCGTCATCGTCAACCTCGGCGGCTTCTACGATCATCTCCTGGCCTTCTTCGAGCACCTGACCGCCCAGCGCTTCGCCAAGGACCGCCACCGCGACAGCTACCGCGTCGCCCACGATGTCGCCTCCGTCTGGGAGCATCTGCCCTGACGCCGGCCGACATCAACCCGTCCCTTGACGCTTTTTCGTGTCCCCCGTAGGCTGCGCTGCTCACGTTTTCTAAGGACTAAACCATGCCCGCCAACCGACTGTTCTACAAGCCCCGCGTCGTCACCCCCGGCCCGACGGACGTCCCGCCCGCCGTCCTGCTGGAGATGGCCCAACCGATCATCCACCACCGCACCAAGCAGTTCCAGGCCATCTTCACCCAGATGACCCAGCGGCTGAGCAATCTTTTCCGCACCAAGGGCCCCGTGATGACCCTCGCCGGCTCGGGCACCACCGCCTTCGAGGCCGCGATGATCAGCTTAGCTAAACCCGGATCGAAGGTCATCACCATCGCCGGCGGCAAGTTCGGCGAGCGATGGCAGGACATCTATGACCAGTACGCCCCCTCGCTGAATGTGACCAACATCAAGATCAACGTCCCCTGGGGCCAGGCCGTCACCGCCCAGCAGATCGCCGACGCCCTGGCGGCCAACCCCGACACCAGCGTCGTGGCCCTGGTCCACTCCGAGACCTCCACCGCCACCGCCTGCGACCTGCGGGCCATCGCCCAGGTCACCGCCAAGAGCAACGCCCTGCTCATCGCCGACTCGATCACCGGCGTCGGCGCTCTGCCCGTCGAGATGGACGCCTGGGGCATCGACTGCGTCGTCACCGGCTCACAGAAGGCCCTGATGCTCCCGCCCGGCCTGGGCTTCGTCGCCCTGGGTCAGCGCGCCCAGGACCGCCTCAAGGAGGTCAAGGCCGGCTCGTACTACAACCTCGACCTTCGCCGCTGGCTCAAGGCCCTGGCGGACAACGACGTGCCCTTCACCGCCCCGGTCAGTCTGATCCGAGGCCAGAACGTGGCCCTCGAGATGATCGAGAAGGAAGGCCTCGAAGTGATCTGGGCCCGCGTCGCCAAGCTCGCCGCCGCCACCCGCGCCGCCTTCGCCGCCCTGGGCCTCAAGCTCATCAGCCAGAGCCCCAGCGACTCGGTGACGGGTGTCTTCTATCCCGCCGGCATCGAGGACTCAAAATTCCGGGGCGCCCTGCGCGACAAGTACGGCCTGCACACCGCCGGCGGTCAGGACGGCCGCGGCGCCAAGTGGAAGACCAGCATCCTGCGCGTCAGCCACATGGGCTACGTCGACGCCGGCGACACCCTCGCCTTCCTCAGCGCCGTCGAGACGGAACTCATCGCCGCCGGCCAGAAGATCGAGCCCGGCACGGCCCTGGCCGCCGCCGCGAAGGTCCTCGCGTCCTAAAGGCAGTTCACCACGGAGATCACGGAGGACACGGAGAATACAAGACAGAGTCATTCAAGAGAGAGTCATGCCATCATGACTCTCTCTTTTTATTTTCTCCGTGTCTTCTCCGTGCCCTCCGTGTTCTCCGTGGTAAATCGCATCGAGGCCTTCACTCCGGCGCGCCCTGCGGGAACCGATCCATCGGCTCGAACCCCGCCAGCACCCTCGCCGGCTCGGGGTCGAAGATCGTCCGATCCACCGGCCGGCCGATCGCGAACAGCACGCCGTAGCGCCCGCCCTCCCGGCCGATCGGTTCGCCCGCCGTCCCCGGGTTCCCGTCCAGCCCCGCCTCCACGCAGCACGCGAAGCACCTACCCGCGTCGGCCGGGCTGATGTAGAGATTCCTCCCGCCCCCGCTGCCGACGTGCTCCGTCGACGCCCGGTCGCGCGGCATCCATCCCAACCGCACCGCCAGCACCGACAGCCCGTGCAATCGGGCGTACATCCTGCCCATCTCCTCCGCCACCACCTTCGACAGCGCGTAATGATTGGTCGGTCCCACCCCGTCCTCGACCCGGATCATGCCCTCCTTGCGGTGCAGGGCGTTGGCGACCTGGATGCTGCTGGCCAACACCACGCGACGCAGTTTCGCCTGGCGCGCCGCCTCGAGCACGTGATACATCCCCAGATAATTGTTCGGCATGATCGCCGTGGCGAAGTCCCCGATGTCCGGCTGGGCCGCCAGGTGCACCAGCGCGTCCATCCCCGCCATCGCCCGCTGGATCTCCCCCAGATCGACGATCGAGCCGACCTGGCTGTCCGGCACGGTCGGGTTCACCTTCAGGTCAAACCCGCGCACCACGTGCCCCCGATTCATCAGCTCGGCGCACACCGGCTGGCCCACCGCTCCCGCGCTGCCTGTCACCAAGACCTTCATCGGTCACTCCCACCGTACCGGCCATGAGGTTTAGAACGCCTGTCGGTACAGCTCCACCACCTCGTCCGCCGTCGGCACGCGTGGATTGTTCCGCGGGCTGCCCGAGGCCAAGGCGTCGTCGGCCATCTTCTTGACCATCGCGTCGAACGTCTCGCGCGTCACTCCCTTGCACGCCCCGAGGCGAGGCACGGCCAGGTCCGAGTTGAGCTTCTCCAACGCGGCCACGAGCTTATCACACGCCGCCTCGTCGCCATCGTTCTGGCGGGCCACGTCCATCGCCCGCGCCACCGTTGCGTAGCGCCCGCGCGTCCGCGCCGCTTCCTCACCCTCGCCCGCCACCGACCACCGCGTCACCGTCGGCAGCAGCACCGCGTTGGACAGCCCATGCGGCAGATGGAACACCGCCCCGATGGGCCGGCTCATCCCGTGAACCAGACAAACGGAGGAATTCGCGAACGCCATCCCCCCCTGGCAGGCCGCTAGCATCATCCCCTCGCGGGCTGTTTCATTCCCCGGCTCTCCGTAGGCCGTGCGGAGATGCCTGGCGCACAGCCCGATGCACGACAGCGCGATCGGGTCCGTCACCCCGTTGGCCTTGTGTGAGACATAGGCCTCGATCCCGTGCGTGAGCGTGTCCACGCCCACCGCCGCGGTCAGCCCCGCCGGCATCGTCATGGTGAGCCTGTAGTCCACCACCGCCGCCCGCGGCAAGAGCAGGGCGTCGAGCATCATCATCTTTTCCTGACGCTCGGTGTCCGTGATCACCGCCACCTTCGTCACCTCGCTGCCCGTCCCGGCCGTCGTGGGCACGGCAATGAGCCCGGGAATTTTCGTGAGATCGACGCCGGCGGTGGGGGCCGTCTCTGTGAACTTGTGATACCCCTTGAACCCCCGCATCGGCTCGGAAAAAACCGACATCAGCGCGATCACCTTGGCCGCATCCATCGCGCTGCCCCCGCCGATGGCCACGATCGCCTGCGCCCCGCACGCCCTCATCGACGCCACCCCCGCCCGCACGTTCTCGTCCGTAGGGTCCGGCTGCACGTCGGCGAACGTCGACACGTCCAGTCCCGCCGCCCGCAGCGTCGCCTCGATCTTCCCCGCCACCCCCATCTGCACCATGCCCTGATCAGTGACGACCAGCACCCGCGTCGCTCCCCAGCGCTTGGCGATCGCTCCCACCTGCTCACTCGCCCCGTCCCCGACGAGGATCGTTGAAGGCACGTTGAACTGCGCCATGGTCATGGCAGGTCTCCGTCGGCGTCTGTCGGCTGCGTCGTTGGCGTGTACGCAGGCCATTCCTCGATCATGCTCGTGCCGATGCCCGGCACGCCCTCCGAATCATGGTCGAGCACCTCCGCGTACATGGCCGTAATCTGGTCCGCCGGCAGAGTGATCGTCGCACGATACACCCGCGGAGCTACCGGGGCATCCGGGATGGCATCGGCGTTCTGCTCGACCGGCCGCAGCTCCAACGGCTCCCACTTCGCATCGTGGTAAGCCCCCTCGGCATCGCTCGTGTGCCAGCAGTTCACCGACTCGATCTCACCCGCCTGCTCGATCCTGGCGACCACCTCGACCTCCTCACCCCGCGGCTCGACGCGCAGCTCCAACCGCGGCATCGGCCGCCCGCCGAAGCAGTGCGCCAGCAGCATCTGCCACGCCCGCCGGTGACGCCATGTGTTGGGCGTGTGCCCCTCATTCGCGGCAATCACCTGATACACCGTCGCCGGCATCTGCGGCAGGAACCCCCAGCTCGACGTCGGCGGGAAGAGCGGATCATCGCTGCCGAAGACGTAGACGATCGTCTTGTCGATGAACCGATCCTTGAACAGATACGGATCCACGTATTTCAGCGACTCGCGCACCGCCGAGTTCTTGAACGAGGCGATCTGCTGCCGCGTCGAGACGAACGCCGGCGCGATCGTCTTCGCGTCCGGCCTGGGCTGGTAATCCAGTCCCCACCGCTGGGCCTTGTGCTCAAGGAAAGCCTCGACATTTCCGCTTCCCCAGCAGGTGGGCATCGCCCCGACGATCCGGTCGTCCACCGCCGCCGCAATCCACGCCGCCGCCCCGCGCTTGGAGCAGCCGGTGACCACGAATCGCTCCGCGTCGAACCCCGGCACCTGCTCCGCCGCCGTGACCGCACGCACGATCACCTTCCCCAGCCACGGATAACCCAGCCAGCGCGGGTCGCCAGCCTTGATGAACCGCTGCGACCCCATCCCCATCACGTCGCCCTCATCCCTGACGCCGTACCGCGCGCCCGGGTTGCCCGAGCCGATCAGCAGCACCGGCAGCCCCATCGCCGCCGCCGTCTCGGCCAGCCGAAGCGTGCCCTCGCTCTTGGCCGACTCGGCCGACACAATGACCCCGCAGCCCCTGTAAGCCTCCGGCCGATCCGAGGGCAGCAGCACCACCGCCCGGTGTCGCCACGTCTCTCCCTCCCACTCGAAGCTGGTGAACATCACGTCGATCCGCGTCAGCGTCCGCTCGCAGGGCGTGCTCGGCGTGTAGGGCTTGGGTTCAGCGACGACCAGGCGCAGCGACTTGACGTCCCGCATCTCCTCGGCCGGGAACAGCGCGGCAAGGTCTCCCGCCCACGCCACCGTCGTGAAGCTCAGCAGAGTGAGAACCACGGTTATCACGCAGATCCATCGCATGGGCCTGTCTCCTAAAAAACTCTCAGCACCATCTCGTGTCTCACCACCCCTGCGTCCGCTGGTACGCGCTGTCCCACCGCGACAGCACCACCTTCTGCCGCGTGTAGAACATCACCCCCTCGTTCCCCTGCACGTGCAGGTCGCCGAAGAAGCTCCTCCCCCAGCCCGAGAACGAGAACA
>JADZET010000423.1 GCA_020850375.1 Phycisphaeraceae bacterium
ACCTGGCCGCCCTCCTCCGCCTGCTTCCCTGCACCATCCGCCGTCTTGGCCGCCTCGGCGCTCTTGCTCGCCACCTCCACCACGCTAGCGCTCATCTCCTCGATCGCCGCCGACACCTGCTGCGTCTGCGCCGCCTGCTCCTTCATCCCCTGCGCCATCTCCTCGCTGCTCGCCGCAATCTCCGTCGCCGCGCTCGACACGTCACCCGCCGCCCCCGCCACCTGCGCGATGATGTCGTGAACCTTCTGAACGAACGTGTTGAACCACGTCCCGAGCTCGCCCAGCTCGTCCTTCCGGTCCGCGTCCACGCGCTTGGTCAGGTCCCCCTCACCCTGCGCGATGTCCTTGAGCCGCTCGACCATCACGTGGATGCCCTTGGCGATCATCGCCGAGATCAGCAGCCCGATCAGCACGCTGACGATCACGCCCGCGACCACCATCACCGTCGAGGCCATCTGCACCGCGCTCGCCGTCGACTGGCTCTTGCTCACCTCCGCGTGGGCCGCCTCGCCGTTGGCGTCCGCGATCTCACGCAGCAACGCCAACGCCTGCCTCTGCCCCTCCGTCGCCTGGTTCAGGAACTGGTCCTCCGCCTCCTTCATCGCCGTCGCCGCGCTGTCCGCCACGTCCCGCAGGTCCCGTAAGTGGCTGAACACCTGCTCCGCCGACGGGGCCATCTGCGCGTCATAGACCTGCTTGGCCTCGTCCATCTTCGCCTCACGGACCATCTTCTTCGTCTCGGCCACCGCCCGATGGAAGTGATTGTGAGGCTCACGTGCCGCCTCGATCGCCCGCATGATCTCCGGGTTGTCCGACTTGAACGACGCCATCCACTTCCCGAAGTTGCACACCGTCGAGTCCTCCCCGCCCTCATACGTCTTGCCGCTCAGCAGCATCCCCTGCACCTTCGTCTGCGCCAGGTAGTGGTCCCCGCGGAAGGTCTCGAGGCTCTCACGCACCGCCGTCGGGTTCGACATCCCCAACGCGTCGAACTTCCTGCACAGCTCCACCCCCTTCTCGTTCTCCGCCTTCACCGAATTCCACAACGCCGTGAACTGCTTCCACTGTTCCGCCTCCTCCGCCGACTTCGGGATCGCCTCGAACGCCTGGCACGCCTTGTCCAGACTCTCCCGCGCCTGAGCCAGGTTCCCGTACTGCCGCTGGTGCACCTCGTCCGGCAACCCCGGGATCAACAGCGTCCGCAGCGTCCCGCGGATGCTCTCGGCGCTCCGCCCGATCTCCAGCACGCTCGTCACGCTCGGCAGACGAACATCGCCGATCTCGTGGATGCTCCCGGTCGTCTTGGTCAGCCCCCAGTACCCCACGCCGCCCACCAGCGCGCAGATCGCCGACGTGCCCGCGAACGACGCAATGAGTTTGGTCCGAATCTTCATGATGGCCTCCAATGCATGAACCTGGGGTCTGAACGGTCGGGCTTGATGCACGATGGTCGAATCGCGCCGAATCACGACGGATGCGGCGCACAACACCTGTCAGTCCCTATTCCCATCGTTCTTGTCCGACGCGCGCTTTAGGATCTAACTCTTTTCAGGCCGCCGTCCGAAACCCCCCGTGCGCCACCCACTTCGCCAGATAGAAAATCACCGGGTAGATCAGAAGCTCCAACAAGAAGCTCGTCGCCAGCCCCCCGATCATCGGCGCCGCCAGCCGCCGCATCGTGTCCGCCCCCGCCCCGTCCGCCCACAGCAGCGGCACCAGCCCGATAAAAGTCGTCGCCACCGTCATCGTCTTGGGCCGGATCCGCATCACCGCCCCGTCGTGCACCGCACGCCACAACTCCTCCCCGCTCCGCATCCTCCCCTCACCCTTGAAACGCTCATAGCTGTTATCCAGGTACAGCAACATCACCAGCCCCGTCTCCGCGTCCAGCCCCGCCAACGCGATCACCCCCACCCACACCGCCAGCGACAGCTCATAGTCCAGCCACCACAAGAACCACATCGCCCCCACCAGACTGAACGGCATCGCCAGGCACACGATCGCCACCCGCAGCCAACTGTGCGTCGCCAGGTACAGCAGCACCAGGATCGCCGCCAGCGCCAACGGCACCGCCACCATCAGCCTCTGCCTCGCCTCCTGCATGTACTGATACTGACCCGACCACACCACGCTGTACCCCGCCGGCAGCTTCACGCTCTCCGCCACCGCCTTCTGTGCATTGGACACAAACGTCCCCACGTCCAGACCCGCGATGTCCACGTACACCCAGCTCGTCAGCCGCGCATTCTCGCTCTTGACCATGTCCGGCCCAGGATGCACCTCAAACCGCGCCACCTGCGCCAACGGCACCTGCGCCCCCCCCGGCGTCATCACCAGCGCCTGCCCGATCCGACCCACGTCCTCCCGCAATTCCTGCGGATAACGCAGATTGATCGGGTACCGCTGCAGCCCCTCCACCGTCGACCCGATGTTCATCCCCCCCATCGCCGCCGCGATCACCTCCTGCACCGCCGCCATCTGCAATCCATACCTCGCCATCGCCTCCCGATCCACCACGATGTCCAGGTACGTCCCCCCCACGCTCTTCTCCGCGTATGCGCTCGTCGTATACGGCCCCGTCCCCTCCGACGTCCGGATCACCTGCGCGATCTGCTGCGCCAGCTCCGCCAGCACCCCCAGGTCCGGCCCCATCACCTTCACCCCCACCGGCGTCTTGATCCCCGTCGACAGCATGTCGATCCGCGTCCGGATCGGCATCGTCCATGAATTCGTCAGCCCCGGGATCTGCAACACATCATTCAGCCCCGGCACGCGCACATGGTTCGTTCCGGGCAATTCGTACCCATACACCAGCTCCTCCTGCGTGATCACCCGCTCCGTCGCCCACACCCACGACAGCGGCCCCCGCAGAATCCCCGGCCAATCGCTGAAAAACCGCTCCACCGGCACCCGCCGCCACTGCGACTTGTCGCGCCGCAGCATCACCGTCGTCTCAAACATGTTCAGCGGCGCCGGGTCCGTCGCCGACTCCGCCGCTCCCGCCTTCCCGAACACCGACTCGACCTCCGGGAACTGACGGATCATCCTGTCCGTCTGCTGCAACAACTCCCTCGCCTTGTCCGCGCTCAGACCCGGGTCCGTCGTCGGCATGTACAGCAAATCCCCCTCCTCCAACGGCGGCATGAACTCACTTCCAAGCTGGCTCAGCGGCCACAGCGCGCTCACCATCGCCGCCACGGCTAATCCCAGCGTCAGCCACTTGAACCTCATCACCAGCACAAATGCCGGGTGATACACCCGCTGCAAGAACCGCGAGATCGGGCTCGCCTGCTCATGGATGATCTTCTGCGGGATCAAGAGCATCCCCATCAGCACCGCCCAACCGATCACGATCGCCCACCGATACGCCTCGAATTCCCCCAGCGGCGCCCACACCAACACCACCGCCGGGATCACCATCGCCCCCAGCGTCACCCACAGCGTCCTGACCCACCCCCACCCTCTCGGCAGCACCCGCGACGTGATTAGGAACGTCATCAGCACCGGAATGATCGTCACCGCCAAAAACGCCGCCGCCGCCATCGCGAACGTCTTGGTGTACGCCAACGGCTTGAACAACCGCCCCGACTGCTCCCCCAGCACAAACACCGGCATAAAGCTCACCGTGATGATCAGCAAGCTGAAGAACAAACTCGGCCCCACCTCCTGCGCCGCCTCAATGATCAGCTTCCTCCGCTGCGCCCCCGGAATAAACGCGTCCTCACCCGCCCCGTGCCTCCGCTCCTCCTCCCGGTCCAGATGCTTGTGCGCGTTCTCCACCATCACGATCGAGCTGTCCACCATCACCCCGATCGCGATAGCGATCCCCCCCAGGCTCATCACGTTCGCGTTGATCCCCAGCAGGTGCATCGCCAGCAAACTCACCAGCACCCCCGTCGGCACCACGAACACCGCCACCAGTTCGCTCCGCGCGTGCAGCAGAAAAACAATGCACACCAACGCCACCACCGTGATCTCCGTGAACAGCGAATGCCGCAGCGTCCCCACCGCCCGGTCGATCAGATCGCTCCGGTCATACGCCACCTCCACTCCCACACCCGGAGGCAACCCCTCCGAAAGCGACGCCATCTTCTCCTTCACCGACGCGATCGTCGCCCGCGCGTTCTCCCCGAACCGCATCACGATCACCCCGCCGACGACCTCCCCTTCCCCGTTCCAGTCCGCGATCCCCCGCCTCATCTCCGGCCCGACCCGCACCATCGCCACGCTCGACAAATACACCGGCGACCCCTCCTTGCTCACCCCCACCGCGATGTGCTCGAGGTCCTCGACCACCTTCCTCGTCCGCACCTCCTCCACCGACTCCCCGCGTTGTCCGGCCGCCTTGACCTCCTCGTCCGTCAACGTCCCGAGATACCCCCGCCCACGGATCATCAACTCCCGCTCCCCCTGCTCGATCACCGCCCCCCCCACGTCCGCGTTCGACCGCCTGATCGCCTCCTCCACGTCCATCAGCCCCAGGTCGAACGCCTGCAACTTCGCCGGGTCCACCACCACCTGATACTGCTTGACGAACCCCCCCACGCTCGCCACCTCGCTCACCCCCGGCAGCGCCGCCAATTCATACCTCAAATACCAGTCCTGCAACCCTCGCAGGTCCGACAGGTCCTGCCCCGGCTCCGCCAGCGTCTCCCCATCCAGCGGGCACGTCTCCCTCCCCGCGAAAACCCGCTGACGCACCAGCCGCCCCCGCGCCTCCTCCGGCCCCTCCTCCCGCGACGCATACCACGTGTCGTTCACCGCGTCATGCCACAGCCCGTTCGGATGCTTTGCGCAATACCTCCCCGTCACCAGCGCATACTGATACACCCACCCCACCCCCGTCGCGTCCGGCCCAAGCTGCGGCGTCACCCCCCCCGGAAGCCGCGAGGAAACAAAACTCAACTGCTCCAGCACCCGGCTGCGCGCCCAGTAGAGATCCGTCCCGTCCTCAAAAATGATGTAGACATAGCTCACCCCGAACAGGCTGATCCCCCGCACGTCCCGCGCGTAAGGCACCGACAGCATGCTCGTCGTCAGCGGGTACGTCACCTGATCCTCGACGATCTGCGGCGCCTGCCCCGCGTACTCCGTCCGGATGATCACCTGCACGTCCGACAGGTCCGGGATCGCGTCGACCTTGATGTGCGTCGCCGCCCACAGCCCCCCCACGACCACCACCACGGTCATGAGGATCACCATCGTCCCGTGCTCCACGCACCATGCGATGAGCCTGCCGATCATTGCGCACCGCCTTTCACGTCGCTCGCCATCGCCGGCAGCCCCTCGCGCCTGTCAAAGCACCCGAGCATCGACGCCCCGAAGTACGGATTCCTCACCGCCCCCGCCGCCTGCACCCACACCGTCCCCCCCTGACCCTCCCGGTACATCGGGCAGTGCAGCTCCTCCACCGCCGACGGAGCCCCAATCACTCGAATCAGCCGCCCCATCGCGATGCTCATGTCCGCATACCTCAGCCGCGCCTCTTCGATGTCCTGCGTCCCGACCAGCTCCAGCGCCTTGCCCCGCACCGTCGCCGCCTCCTCATGCTCATGCCAGAAATGCTCCCGCCCCTCCACCGGCTCACCGAGCAGCCGATCCACCGCCCGCGCCACCTTCCGCCCGTCCGCGTCGATCCCCTCCGTCCTGTCCCCCGCCAACGCCTCCCCGATCGCCAGATACCCCCCCAACACCTCGCCCCACGCCTCCCTCCCCGCCTCACTCAACCCCGCCAACTCCCCTTCCTCCAAGCCGGGGCGCAAGCCCCGGGTCTCCTCCTCCGTCGCCAGCCCCCCCCGGATCATCTTCGCCAACGCCGACCTTACATTCGCCTCCGAGTCCAGCAGAAACTGCCCGCTCGTCACCACCTTCTCACCCACCTTCACCCCCTCGAGCACCTGCACCATCCCCCCCTCGCTCGCCACGCCCAATCTCACCTCCCGAGGATCAAACTTCCCCTCCCCCTCGCTGACGTACACCACCTGCCTCACCCCCGTGTCCAGCACCGCCGAACCCGGGATCAGCACCCGATCCTCCGCCAGCGTGCTCCGAAGCTCCACCGTCACGAACATCCCGGGCTTGAGCCGCGGATTCGCCGGGTCGGGGTTCGTCGCCACCACCCGCGCCATCACCTGACGCATCATCACGTCCACCGACGGATAGATCGCCGCGATCTCCCCCTCGACCTCCACCCCCGGCTCGTACGTCAGCGTCATCACCACCTTCTGCCCCACCCGCACGAACGGCAGCTGGTGCTCGTACAGCGTCACCATCACCCACACCTGCGACAGGTCCGCCACCTGCGCGATCACATCGCCCTCCCCGATCCACTGCCCCGTCTTCCGCTCCAGGTCCAGCAGGAACCCCTTCGCCGGCGACGACACCGTGAACGTCCAAGGCGTCTTCTCCGCCCGCGCCATCACCTCGATCTGCTCCTCGCTCACCCCCAGGATCCGCAGCTTCGACCGCGCCGCCCCCCCGGAAGTATTCCCCCCCCGCTCCGCCGCCCGCAACTCCCCCGCCGCCGCGATCACCGCCGGGCTGTGAAACTCCACGATCGTCGAACCCTTCTCCACCACGCTCCCCAGGCAGCACGCCGCGCTGAGCGTCTCGATGTATCCCCCCGCCCGCGCCGTCACCTCGAACAACCGGTTCTCGTCATACGTCACCGACCCCACCGTCCGGATCGCCCGCGTCACCGGCCCGCTCACCGCCTCCGCCACCCGAACCCCGATGTTCTGCACCACCACCGGGTCGATGGTTAACTCCCCCGTCAGCTTCGACGGGTCCAACGGCGTCAGCTCCATGTGACAGATCGGGCACAGCCCCGGCCGAGGCTGGATCACCCACGGGTGCATCCCGCACGAGTAATACGTCGCCGCCGCGCTCGCCTGCTGCGAGTCCGACCCCCCGCAACCGCTCAGCCACGCGCTCGCCCCCGCCAGCATCACCCACGCCGCCGCCGTCCAGACCATCGCCCGCTTCTTCATGACCATGCTCCCGTCGTTATTCACCGCTTCCCACCAGTTCC
>JADZET010000424.1 GCA_020850375.1 Phycisphaeraceae bacterium
ACCTGTTCGACGAGTCGCAGGAGGTGGCCCGGGCCTACGCCGCCGCCTGCACGCCTGACTTTTTCGTGTTCGACGCCGCGAAGAAGCTGGTCTACCGCGGCCAGCTCGACGACTCGCGTCCGAACAGTGGCCGGCCGGTGACGGGCAAGGACCTTCGCGCCGCCCTCGACGCCGTGCTGACGGGCCAGCCGGCACCGGCCGAGCAACGTCCCTCGGCCGGGTGCAACATCAAGTGGAAGGCGGGGAATTAGCCGGGCGTCGGTGCGGACGATCTCTGCCCGCCGGCCCGGGCACGCGGCATTTTCAATCGGCCTCGTCGAGCGCCCGCACGAGCTGCCGTAGCCGGCTGGGCGTTGAGGTGGACACGAGCAGAACGCAGTCCGGGGCGGCCCGGCGTGCGGCGCGGATCAACTCACCAGGGTCGCGCAGGGCGTCACTGCCGCGGTCCATTTCGGCGTAGCGCAGGACCCCATGAAACACCCGCGTGCACTCCTCGCGGCGGGGATACTGGCTGATCCTGGCGCCGGGCCAGCCGGACTGCCAGATCGAGCCGAACGGCGTCCACTGGTCCTCGCGGACGCCCACGCCCACGCCGTACGCCCGGATCACGCCGTGGTCGAGCAGCGACCGCATGGTCGAGTCGAGCTCGGGGCCGAGGTCCAGACGGTGCGGTTCGTGGGCCAGGAAGACGTCGATGACCTCCCGCCGCAGGCGTTTGCGGCTCTGCTCGAGCGAGCGCTCGATGCGCTGGGGCGAGAAGTCGTACCGCGGGCGGGTCGCGGGCGTCCGCGGGGTGGGGGCCGCGGCGCGGCGGAGCAGCGCCTTGAGCCCGCGGAGACGATCGACGATCGGCCGCACCACGGTCTTGATCCTCATCCTGGCGACGTTGTAGGGCGGCTCGGGCGGGCCGACCTTCGTGGCCACGACGACATCGGGCATGTTGCCCAGGACGTGCCCAATCGCCTCCTCGGCGGCGCCGTAGGACGCGGCGACGTCGAAGTAGTTGATGCCCAACTCCAGGGCCGTCTCGAGCAGCTTTGCCGATCGGCGCAGGCCGACGCGCCCGTCCAGCCGGGCGCAGCCGAACCCCAGGCAGGAGACGCGACGCCCGAGAGGTCTGAAGTCAATCTGCTGCATGGTCTTGCCCGCCGGCGAGGTGATCGGCCAGGCGCGTGGCCAGCGTCATCGCCGTGAAGGTGCAGTTGGCATTGCTGCCCGTTCGGAACACGGCGGCGCCCGACACGTAGAGGTTGTCGGTCCCGAAGACCTTCAGGTCACGGTCGACCACGCCGTTCTCGGCCGAGTCGCCCATGACGCAGCCGCCGGCCTGGTGGTTGGTGTCGTGCAGGGTGTCGAGGAAGGCCGGGTCCCCCGCCGCGAGGGCCGGCTCGATCTCGAGGTCGGCCAGCCCGGCCTCGGCAAAGGCTCCCTCGACGCGCCGGACGAACGCTTGAACGGACTCGAGCTCGCGTCCCGACAGCCGCCAGTCGAGCAGCACCTTGGGCAGGCCGAAGCGGTCACGGACAGTGGGATCGATCCGGACGCGGCTCTCGCGCAGCGGCTCGATCTCCGCCTGCAGGAACAGCGAGATCCGCGACCCGCTGGGGATCAGCACGCGATGCTCGATCACGAACTTCCACATCAGCGGGATCATGTGCCTCGAACACGCCCAGACGTTGCGGATGAACTCGACGGGCGAGCCGACCCGTCGGCCGTGGATGGCCGCCTTGACGAACTGCTTGAGGAAGACCAGGTTCTCACGGACGGAGCTCTCGTAGGCGATCATGGCCTGGCAGTTCAACAGCGGCTCGCGGTGCACGATCTCCTCGAGCAGACGCACCTTCGGCTGGAACTTCTGCCCGCGGTAGACCACCGTGCAGAAGGCGTCATAAAAAGCCTTGACGTTGCGCGGCCGGATGCGGGCGATGCTCCCGCCGAGGTGGTCGTGGAACCATCGCCCGATGTTGTCGTTGCCTCGCCAGGGACAGTCCGCGGCGGTGTCGGCGGCCGCGTGCAGCAACAACCGGGCATTCTCGATCGTCCCGGCCGCGAGGACGACGTCCTTGCCCTGGACACGGCGTCGGTGGCCGCGGGCGTCGACGAAGTGCACGGCCGTGACCCTCTGACCGGTTGCCTCGAGGCCGACAACCGTGCCCCCAAGCACGACACGCAGGTTGGGGTTGGATTCAACGTCGCCGGCGTAGTGGGCGGCGATGTTGGGCGTCTTGAGCCAGCGGGTCAGGAAGACTTCCACGCCATGCCCGAACTGGGGGGTCGGCTTGTGGATGCTCTTCCACACGGCCCCGTCGTCCTGAAACTCGGGGCCGACGCCGAGGGCCTCGTAGGTGGGTCGGTAGTAGGCCGCGAGCTCGTCGTAGCGCAGCGGCCAGCGCGAGCCGGCAAGCCAGTCCCGGCCGTCGAGGTCGCTGGGCATGAACTCGACAAGCTGGCCGCCCCAGAGGTTCGACGTGCCTCCGAGCGAGACGCTGCGGCCGATGCCGATGCCGTCGTGTTTGCGACCGATAACCTCAAACGTGGCGGACGGGAAGCTGTCGAGCGTGCGCCCGCCGGACTCGAGCAGCAGGACCGAGCGGCCGCGTCGGGCGATCTGTGCCGCAAGATGAACGCCCACGGCCCCGGCCCCCACAATCACCACCCCATTGGGATCGAGCGGTTGACCATCGAGCGATGCGGGTGTTTCGAGCAGCACGGCACCACGAGAAGGAATGAAAGTTGTCGGAAAGAACGGTCCCACGAACGTCCGAACACGAGGCAGGGTTGAGGTTAGTCACCGGTGTTCAAACCGTCAACCAACTCTTGATATCGTCGTCTACTCGCCATCGCCACGGACAAGAACATACCCCTGCCGACCTGGTGGACATGGTCCATGCTCGGGCGATTTGGCATCCAACCCCGGGTGATGAACTAACCTTAAGCCCTGGTGCACAACCACGGAGCGTCACGTACAATTGTGTCGGTTCCGATGGTGTGGCTCGGGGATGGGATCACTCTGTAGCAAGGTCGTGACGACCATGGCGGCATCTGATCGTGGGGCGCAGGGCTCTCCTGCCGACAACAAGACGCGACGCATGCAGACCCCCGAGTCCTCGCTGGACGCGTCCGCGTCCAGGCCGGTTGAGACGGCCATGACGGGCGTTCCCGCCGGCGGCGGGTCCAACCGGCGGGGCGAGCCGCTCCTGGTCGAGGTCTCCTGGGAGGTCTGCAACCAGCTCGGGGGGATCTATCAGGTCCTGCGCTCCAAGGCCCCGAGCATGGTCAACCGCTGGGGCAACCGCTACTGCATGGTCGGCCCCT
>JADZET010000425.1 GCA_020850375.1 Phycisphaeraceae bacterium
AGAGGTAGCCAAGGCCGCCGAGGATGCCCAGGACCAGGCCGATGACGCCCAGGACGGTGGGCCAGGAGGATTGGGGGGCGGGGGAGACGAAATTGGGAACGGTCGGAGGCATGAAGGTGGGGGTGCTGGACATGATGGGCTCCTGGAAGGGACAAGGGACGATGCGTCGTGGGCGGGCGTCAGGGAAGAAGCGATCGCGGTGACGCCGGCTCGGCAAGAGACGACAAGATGGTCATGAGTATGAAGGAGGTCGGTGCGTCGGGCAAGAGGGATTTGGGATGGGGGATCGTTGAACGGGTGAGCGGAAGGGAGTCAGGGCGATTGAGGTTGAGTGGCGACATCCGGGGGTTGTGAAGGCTCTGGCTCGAGGGGTGGAGCGACGGCGGGGTGGTCGTGGGTGACGGTGCGCGGGTCGGGGAGTGGGGCTAGGCTGAGGGTGGCGCGGAGGCGGTTTTGGGTTTCGAGTTCGTGGGGGAAGGCTTCCGGCTCAAATTGTTTGAGACGGCCGTTGACGCAGCCGACGCAGAGTGGGATCGGATGGGGCCAGTTCTTCTGAGGACCACAGTGGAGGATGATGGTCCAGGCCTCGGGTGGCGCGGTTCGGAAGTCCAGGCCGTGGTAGGTGAAGACGAAGTTGCCGAGGCGGTGGGCGATCACATTCTTGGGCATGGCGGCGGCCATGGCTGCCTGATGCTGGTCCCTCTTGGCTTGGGGGAGGGCAACGAAATCTCTGAACGTCATCGAGTCTACGAGGATCGCATCGGGTGTGGCGTCGGAAGCGGGAAGAACGAATCCGCAGTAGTCCGGATCCGTGTCGGTGTAGAGGCCGAACATCTCAATGGAATGGACAGGCCCATGGCCGTCATGGTCGAGGGCATAACTGTTCAGTGCAACGGCCAATCCCCTGGTTGCCGACATCTGCCTGACTCTGTCACGTGCCGCGTCGGCACGCGGGGCATGGCCAGAAAGAATGATTAGGACAACCATGACGAAGATGGCAAGGATCACACAAGTTGAAAGGATACGAATCAGGAACCTTCGCATGGCGAGATCCCTTCTGTGAACGAGGGGGTGAACTGGAGTATGGGATGAAGGTGGGTGGAGAGCAAGAGGCGGGCATGGCAGGCGACCCGGGGCTTGCGCCACGGCTTGGAAGAGGGAGGGGGCGTAAGCTTCCGGGGGCGCTTGAATAAAGGTCGTCGGCGCGGTACGGTCGGTTATGCCCTCCAAATCAGACAGCTCACGCGGCTCCCACGCGGATACCCCTAAAGCCAGCACTGTCCCCACCGCCGACTCGGCTGAAGCTCGGGCGAGGGGGGGGAATCCGTCCATTCAGGAACTGTTGGCCGAGGCTGGACATAAAACCCAGAGCTCGGAGTTCTTCAGCCCCGTGCCGCCGGGGTACCAGCGCGGACGGCATCGGTACGTGGCGGTGGTCGGGACTGTGATGAGCGGACTGGGCAAGGGGATCTTCTCGAGCTCGCTGGCGAAACTGCTCAAGGACAAGGGCCTGCGGGTCGCTCCGATCAAGATGGAGGGGTACCTCAACGTCGACTCGGGGACGCTCAACCCCTACCGGCACGGCGAGGTCTTCGTCCTGGACGATGGGATGGAGACGGACATGGACCTCGGCACGTACGAGCGGATGCTGGATCAGAACCTGACGCGTGAGAGCTTCACGACGTCGGGGCAGATCTACACGCGGGTGCTGGACAAGGAACGGCTCGGGGGGTACCTCGGGCGCGACGTGCAGATGATCCCGCACGTGACGGGTGAGGTGAAGTACCTGCTGCGCGATCTGGCGATGAAGCAGAACGCGGACGTGGTGTTCGTGGAGGTGGGGGGGACGGCGGGTGACTTTGAGAACGGGTTTTATCTCGAGGCGTTGCGGCAATTGGCCTTCGAGGAGGGGGAGAACAGCGTGTGCTTCGTGGCGTTGACGTACATCATTGAGCCGCAGGCGCTGGGGGAGCAGAAGTCCAAGGCGGCGCAGATCGGGCTCAAGAAGCTGATGGAGGTGGGGATCCAGCCGCAGATCGTGGCGTGCCGGGCTCAGAAGCCGGTGGCGGAGTCGGCGATGCAGAAGATCGCGATGTTCAGCAACGTGCCGATCCGTCGGGTGTTCTCGATGCACGACCGCGAGTCGATCTACACGATCCCGGAGTCGATGCGTCAGGCGGGTCTGGACCGGGAGGTGCTGTCGCTGCTGGAGATCCACGACCGGGTGGACCAGTCGCACGAGGACGTGGCGCGGGAGACGTGGCGGGTGTTCGTGAGCCGGCTGACGGGCAAGCGGCGGTTCAAGGCCCGCGTGGGGATCACGGGCAAGTACGCGGCGCTGCGGGATGCTTACGCGTCGATCGACAAGGCCCTGGAGCACTGCGGGGCGCACCTGTCGTGCGAGATCGAGACGAAGTGGATCGACACGACGGAGATCGAGCCGGGGCAGGCGGCGTCGGCGGTGTCGGGGCTCGACGCGGTGATCGTGCCGGGGGGGTTCGGTTTCCGGGGGACGGAGTCGAAGATCGCGTGCGTGCGTTACTGCCGGGAGAACGCCTTGCCGTACCTGGGGATCTGCCTGGGGTTCCAGATGGCGGTGATCGAGTTCGCGCGGAACGTGTGCGGGCTGCGTGACGCGGCGTCGACGGAGTTCGTGCCGGAGAGCGCCAACCCGGTGATCGACATCCTGCCGGAGCAGAAGAAGATCGAGGGTCTGGGCGGGAACATGCGGTTGGGGGGCAAGGACGTGCTGGTGTCGGCGCGGACGCTGGCGGCGTTTATCTATGACCAGGCGGGGTCTGAGGCGAACCACGTGACGCTGGGCAGGGGCGGGACGATCCGCGAGCGGTTCCGTCATCGGTACGAGGTGGACCCGCGGTACATCGAGACGCTCGAGCAGCATGGATTGATCTTCTCGGGTCGGCATCCGGAGCATCCGATCATGCAGATCCTGGAGCTGCCGCTGAAGGAGCATCCTTACTTCATGGGGGCGCAGTTCCATCCGGAGCTGACGAGCCGGCCGCTGCACCCGCAGCCGATGTTCATGGGTCTGGTGGCGGCGGCGATCCGTCACGCGCACCCGGACGTGCCGGGGGATCAGATCAGCACGCGTTGGCTGCCTGGGCCGGGGGACGTGGCGGAGCGGGCGTCGTCGTCGAGCGTTCATGGCGAGGTGAAACTTCCGGGGGCGGGGGTGACGGCGGGGGCGTGATTCGAGGTGGAAGCGAGGTTGCCCATTTCTTTTCTTGGATGAGGAGAATGGATGTGAGGCATCGAAGGTCGGTGTGGGTGCTGGCCGGGGCGATGGCGTGGGCGGGGGTCTGTGGGGGGCAGGCTTCCCAGGGGCAGGCTTCGGGGCCGGCAGAGACTTCCATGACGGCGGCGGACCAGGCGGCGCGGCAGAACGCGGCGCTGATCTATTGGATGGTCTGGGCGCAGCTGGAGGAGTCGGGCCAGGCGGACTGGGAGCTGGCGCAGGGGTGGACGTCGGGGCGGGTGACGGAGGCGGCGTGGACGATGCTGCGTGAGGTCGGGCCGGTGCTGGACCTTGCGAAGCGGGGGCTGGATGAGCCGGTGTGCGTGTGGGGGGAGGGCGAGGCGTCGGTCGGGCCGGCGATGCCGGCGCCGCAGGTGCGGGTGTGTCGGAGGTTGGGGGGATTGTTCGCGTTGCGGATGCGGCATGGGCTGGAGGTGGGGCAGAACCCGATCGGGGCGGCGGACGACGCGGCGGCGGCGCTGGGCTTGGCGCGGGCGGGTGCGGCGGACGCGATGCTGCTGGGGCAGGCGGGTGCGGCGGTGATGACGCGTGGGGTGGTGGACGTGGTGGGGCGGAACATGGGTCGGTTCGACGCGGCGGCGGCGAGGCGTCTGGCGGGTCGGCTCGATGGGCTTGGCGCGGGGACGTCGCTGGCTGAGGCGCTGCGGATGCAGGGGGCGGCGATGGCGGACTGGTCGGTCAAGCGGATCCAGGAGCATGATCGGTCGGCGTTGACGGCGGCGTGGGAGCAGTACGCGGGTGAGGATCGTGCCCGGCCGGTGGTGCACGCGGCGATCGCGAAGGACGACGAGCACGCGGCGGCGATGTTCGCCGAGCTCGGGGGGCTGCTCGAGGGGTATGCGCAGGCGGCGGAGAAGCCGGCGTGGGAGGCGATCGCGGCGGTGGGGGTGCTCGAGGCCGAGGCTGTGGAGCTGGCGAAGGAGAACCCGGTGGTGGGGCTGGTCGGGCCGCGGGCGGCGGCGATCATGCGGGCGGTGATCCGCGAGGAGGTTCGGCTGGGGATCCTGCGCGAGGTGGCGGCGGAGCGGGCGGGGATGAGCCAGGGGGATGGACTGAAGGATCCGGGGTCGGCGGAGGGGGAATTGGAAAAGGTCAGCGTCGGCGAGGGGGAGGTGGAGTATCGGTCTAAGTTGTTGATTGAGGGGCAGGCGGTGGGGGTGCGGGTGGGGGAGTGAATCCCAGCTGATGCACCCAGGCATGGCCATGCCTGGGCTTAGGTCGGCGTCAATCCGGTGGGAGACAGGTGGCATGGTGATGTCGCAGGAGATGCGGGCGGACATTCTGATCGTGGGCGGGGGCGTGGGGGGTTGCGCGGCGGCGATGGCGGCGACGTCGATGGGGCGGAGCGTGGTGCTGACCGAGCCGACGGACTGGCTCGGCGGGCAGCTGACGTCGCAGGCGGTGCCGCCGGATGAGCACCCGTGGATCGAGCAGTTCGGGTGCACGGCGTTGTACCGGCGATATCGAGAGCTCGTCAGGGCGTATTACCGGGAGCACTACCCGCTGACGGCTGAGGCGATGTCGGATCGGCGGCTGAATCCGGGGAGGGGGCATGTGTCGCGGTTGTGCCATGAGCCGCGCGTGGGGGTGGCGGTGCTCGAGGGGATGCTGGCGTGGGCGCGGTCGCGGGGGCTGCTGCGGGTGCTGTTGGAGCATGAGCCGGCGTCGGCGTCGGTGACGGGGGATCGGGTGGAGGCGGTGACGCTGCGGGACTTGCGGACGAACAAGCTCGTGACGGTGCGGGCGGATTATGTGCTCGATGCAACGGAGTTGGGGGATTTGCTGCCGCTGGCGGGGGTGGAGTATGTCAGCGGGGCGGAGACGCGGGCCGAGACGGGGGAGCTGCACGCGGTGGCGGATGGAGATGGGCGCGTGGCGGGGCCAAGTAATGTGCAGAGCCTGACGTGGTGCATGGCGCTGGGGTTCGACCCGCGGAAGGATGAGGAGATCGGGGACGAGTATCTGATCGGCAAGCCGGCGCAGTACGAGCGATGGCGGGACACGACGCCGCGGCTGACGCCGCCGTGGTGCGGGCCGCTGCTGGGGTGGGACGCGTGCATGCCTTGGGATCTGAATCGGCTGCGGCGGTATGTGTTGCGGCCGGAGGAGCTTGGGCCGGGGCAGGCTTGCCTGTGGCTCTACCGGCGGATCCTGTGCGCGGATGTCTTGCGGGACGTGGGGTCGCAAGGAAAGAACTTCCGGGGGGAGGTGACGATCGCGAATTGGCCTCAGAATGACTACTGGGAGGGGAACATCATCGACGTGCCCAAGGCCGAGGCGGGGCGATGCCTGGAGGAGGCGCGGCAGCTGTCGTTGAGCCTGCTGTGCTGGATGCAGACCGAGGCGCCGCGTCCGAAGGGGGGGTATGGGTATCGGGGGCTGCACCTTCGGCCGGATGTTGCGGGGACGGCGGATGGATTAGCGAAGGCGGCGTACATTCGCGAGTCTCGGCGGATCAAGGCGCTGTTCACGGCGACCGAGGCGCACGTGGGTGCGGAGATGCGTGGGGGGGTGGTGGCGCCGCCGCAGGTGAAGATGCCGGCGGGGGTGGGGGCGGAGTCGTTCTTCGACAGCGTGGGGGTGGGGTATTACCGGATCGACCTGCACCCGTCGACGGGGGGGGACAACTACATCGACATCTCGAGCCTGCCTTACGAGATCCCGCTGGGGGCGCTGATCCCGCGGCGGGTGGAGAACGTGCTGGCGGCGTGCAAGAACCT
Source organism: Phycisphaeraceae bacterium (assembly GCA_020850375.1). Next base: position 5,998 of record JADZET010000425.1, read on the forward strand.
CGGGGTGACGCACATCAGCAACGGATGCTACCGGCTGCACCCGACGGAGTGGAACATCGGGGAGTCGGCGGGGCACCTGGCGGCGTGGTGTCTGGAGAAGAAGATCCCGCCGCGCGCGGTTCGGGAGCGGGCGGAGGAGTTGCGGGCGTTTCAGGAGCGGCTGACGTGGCGGGGCGTGGAATTGAGGTGGCCGGGGGTTGGTCCGGTCTAGTTGGTCGATCAGTCGGCGCTTGGATTGGGTCTGCCCCCATGGCCGGCGGCTGGGGGGGTGGTGGTGTTGACCTCATGAGGCGTGAAAGAGGGGCGGTGGAAAGGCACGCCGAGGGATGAAGCCACATTGGACGAAATTATTAAATATATTTTGGATTTTTGTTTAGATAAAAGTCAAACTGTCTAATCGACCAATTCTTGCGGTGCGATAAAGAACAGTGGGGGAACGTGACTCTTTAGTCAGTAATGGGGGATCCATGAGCGATCAGCTCAACAGATCGGGCGTGGCATCTCAGGGCGGGCTTGGCGCAAGCAGCACGCGTCGGCTGGTCAGGGAGGCGGAGGATTTTCTCTCCGCGGACTGCACC
>JADZET010000426.1 GCA_020850375.1 Phycisphaeraceae bacterium
CCCTGCCACCAGGTCCACGGCGGCGACAACTACCGCCTCCTGGTCAAGCCCTACCCCGCCGAGTTCTACGCCCCCTTCGACGAAAAAACCTACGAGCTCTGCTACGCCTGCCACAACCAGCAGTCCGTCACCGAGCCCGCCACCACCTCCCTGACCGACTTCCGCAACGGCGACCGCAACCTCCACTACCAGCACGTCCACATGGACAAGAAGGGCCGCACCTGCCGCGCCTGCCACGAGACCCACGCCTCGAATCGCCCCAAGCACATCCGCGACGGCGTCCCCTTCGGCTCCGGCGGATGGATGCTCCCGATCAACTTCGCCAAGACCGACACCGGCGGCTCGTGCGCCCCGGGCTGTCACAAACCCATGAACTATGACCGCGTCACCCCCGCCGAGAACGAGCCCGTCCAGGCCCCCGCCGGCGGAGAAGGAGGCTCGCCATGAAGGCCCGTCTTGCCCTCGCCCTGATCATCCTCACCCTCGCCGCCCTCTGGTCCCCCCTCACCGGCGCCGACCGCCTCCGCCAGATCGAGACCGGCCAGCTCATCCCCGACTTCTCCCTGCGCACCCTCGCCGGCAAGACCGTCGCCAGCGCCGACCTCAAGGACAAGGTCGTCGTCCTTCTCTTCGTCGCCGCCGACCAGGAGCGCTCCGAGAAAGCCGCCGCCGAGGCCCACCAGGTCGCCGCCGCCCTCGCCGACCAGCCGCTCGCCCTGGTCCTGGTCACCGCCGACACCGGCGCCACCGACTACTTCCAGTCCCTCGTCACCAAGCTCAACCTCACCGAGCCGATCGCCCTGGACTTCGACCGCGACGTCTACGGCAAGCTAGGCCTGATCGTCCTGCCCACCGCCGTCGTGATCGACCGCGAGGGCCGACTCGCCTTCGTCCTCTCCGGCTACCGACACGACTACGCCCGCCTCCTCGACGCCCACCTCCGCCGCGTCCTGGGCCTGATCGACGACGCCCAGCTCGACCAGATGCTCGCCGCCTCGCCCTATCCCGCCGACGGCCCCGCCGACAAGGCCGCCCGACACCGCGCCGCCGCCGAGCTGCTCGCCTCCAAACGCCTCTACGCCGACGCCGCCTCCGAGCTCGAAGCCGGCATGGCCCTCGATCCCACCAACCTCGCCCTCCGCCTCGACCTCGCCGACGTCCAGCTCCACCAGGGCCAGCCCGACGCCGCCGCCGAGAACGCCCAGGCCGTCCTGACCGCTCAGCCCGACGACCGCACCGCGCTGACGCTCCTGGGCATCGCCCGCTACCGCCAGAACAACCTCGACCAGGCCCTGCCCCTCCTGACCAAGGCCCTCGAACTCAACCCGGAGCCCGCCCGCGTCCACTACTACCTCGGCCTGATCCACCAGGCCCGCGGCGACAAGGACCAGGCCATCGACCACTTCCGCGCCGGCCTGGCCAAACTCCTTGAGGAGTAACTGATAACTGATAGGAAATTTGATTCCAGGCGGGCCGCCGTCAGGGGCTTGGGAGGTGAGGGGTTAGCGGCGTTTTGTCGCACACTATTCGGGACCCGGCGGTTCGGGCGTCGCGATGCCAAACCCGCGCGAGCCTTTTGCTTCGCGTGTCAGGCGCTTCGCGGGATTCGGCCGAATGTAACAGCCCGAATCAGCCCCACCGAATAGTTCAGCATCGCGAGCTTGATCGCTCCGCGCATCGTGTACTGCCAGCGCGTCTCGGAGGCATCCGTAAACCTGATAAGGCCCAGACGCGACATCGCGCGGAAGTGTTCCTGGCGGTTGTTGCGCATCGCCTCGATCTCGTGCATCGGTTGCAGCTTCATCGGCATCACGCCGAGGCCTTCAACCCATTCGCGGTGCCTCTGCAGCAGCGTTTGGAAACTTGAGGTTGGGACGAGATGGCTCTTCCACTCGCCCATGATGTCGACCTCCACGCAGATTTGATTATCGGTGGAGTAATACAGGCGGCCGTCCCGCGTGGCGGTATACAGCCACGTTCCCCTCACGGGTATGTGGTAAACAGAGCCCGAGGCGATGATCGCCAGACAGGTGCCATCGCGCGAGCCCAGCATCGCATAACTGATAGGGTATCTTGGGCCCTTTAGGTCAGAGGCCCATCCGCGGGGGGAGAAACTTTCGGCTGCTGCGTCTGCAATCCAGCGGTCGCAGTACCCGGTGGTATCAGGAAACTCTGGGGCGTCCGCGAGTTCACCATACGGCCAGACCAATCGCTTCTCGAGGCGTGCGATAAGCGTCGTCACTGCCGGCCAGAACAGAATCGCCGCGATTATTATCAAGTACCACATGCTTGGCCTTTCATAAGATTGCGATGAGCGCACCGCGGCCCGCGGACGGACTGGGCGACCTCGAATCCCAGTCACCGGGAATTGGCAACAGTTGTCGCTCTCCCGTAATTCCACGTCAAGAGCTACCTGCAGGCCGGCCAGAGGGTTGCGGACGGGGGCGAAGACCTACTGATAGACTGATAGGAAATTTGATTCCAGGCGGGCCGCCGTCAGGGGCTTGGGAGGTGAGGGGTTAAGAATCTGCTACACCGGGCGGCGGAGGACAAGACCTCTTCCCAATCAGGCAAGGCGTTCTGAGACATAATGCATCCAGAAGTGATAACGCTGGGCGTAAGGGTCGACGATTTGCGGCTGGCAGACTGCGCGGATCTTGTCTGCCAGGGCTCGATCGGCCAGCAGGGCCCGGCGAAGGGCCTCCCAGTCAGCGCGCTTGCCGCGGGCGATCACGTCGTCGATGGCGACGCGTGAAGACTGCTGATGATTGAAATGGCGATGCTCCATGGCCCTGTGTTCCCTGACACCTGATCCTTCGACGATACCCGGGCATGCATCAATGGCAAAGTCCCGTTCTGCGGAGCTTGGCCGGCACATCCGGTCAGTGCTCGCGGCCTCCGGAGCGGCAAGGGGGGAGAAGAGGAGGTGTTTTGGGAGATAACAGGGGGCGAGAATGCGGCTACGCGGGTGGAATTAGGATTGTGCGCGGCGGGTTTGTGCGCACAAATGCGCTAAGCGCAAAGGTCAAGGTGTGCTGGATCAGCTGACAGGAGAAGGGGAGAGAGGAGTGACGGGCGGGGGGAGGTCGAAGGTGATTGTCATCGTGAGCGGCGCAGCAGAGCGGCGGTGATCAGGAGGATTGCCAGAGCGGAAGGTTCGGGCACGGGGACAAGGAGGAAGGCGTGGGTGCCGGTTTCGCCGGGGAAGCCGGCGCCCCAGCCCACAATCCAACCCGCATCATTAATGTCGGTGGCTTCGCACAGCACCATGCCCGTCGGAACGCCGACGGTTATCGAGTTCAGATTGAAAATGTCCCCGTTCATGAATACCGCCGCGCGGTTGTTGCCCGAGGCGGGCCAAGCCGTCCAACCCACCGCTACGCCCGACTCGTTGATGGCGAGAGCGGACGAACCCTTGCCACCCAACTGGCCCAGAGGCGTCGGCACGCCGTTGTCCCAGCGCACAGCCATTCGCCGATCTCCGAGGTAAGGCAACCAGTCGCCCGGCAACTCCGCCCACCCGACAATGGAACCGGCATCGTTAATCCCATGGGCGGCGGCGCGATAGCCGCCCAAGTTCGGCAGCTCCTGGGCGGTATTGCCGGTCCAGACGATGGCTTTGCTTGCTTCGTTCCAGCCGGCCTCACCGTAACCCACGATTGTGCCGGCTGTGTTGATGTCCATGGCGCGGACGTAGTTGTCATAGGGATCGGCCAGCGTTGGCAAGAAGGACGCGACACCGGCATCCCAGCGCACGGCGCTGAATGTATTGGTTCCGACGACGATGCCGGCGTCGTTGAGGGCCTGGGCCCAGCGGCCGTTGCCGGAAACATTGAGCTGGGTGAGCAGTCTGTTTGTCCAACTGACAGCGAACTGGTGGTTGCCGGAGTCAGACGTATAGCCTGCCACCACGCCGCTGTCATTGATGTCGAATGCCACGTTATAGCCGCCGAGCGTTTGCAGGCGCGTGAAGACGCCGTCCTTCCAGGAGTAGCCATCGGTCACGTTCACCCCAAAGACCGACGCGCCCACAACGACGCCGCTGTTGTTGATGCCGTAGGCTTCACCGTGACGGAGGTCAACGTATTGGTAGGAGGGAGTCGCGAGTGCGGACTGTGCGAGCACGACCAGAAGACAAAACGACAACGGCCTAAGGAACATGGCTTTCTCTCCTCCAGAGGTACCGGCACGCGCAACCCTTCCGTAAGTATTTTATCAGAGTACCAGGAGGTGTGCAATCAAACTAGCGCGATCAGATGTGAAACAACAACACACCGGCTTTGCGGGCGATCACGTCGTCGATGGCGGCGAGACTGATAGGAAATTTTATTCCAGGTGGCCGCCGTCAGGGGCTTGGGAGGTGAGGGGTTAGGGGAGAAGGGGAAAATGCGAGGTTTGCTTGCCTCGGGAATAGGTCCGGCTGTGGCCCTGTTCACCATCCGAGTCCTCCGTTTCGGCCCTGCTGGAACCCGTGTTCTGCTCGGAGACCGTCCCCGATCCATGTCACAGCAAGATGACAGCCGATTCCGCTCTGGCCGACAACGAAATAGGCCAACCGGGTTGTGATTGGGTTCATGGGTCCCAGGGCAGCTCGGGCGGGTCCTGCTGGTCGGTGCACTCGCGTCGGGCGTGTTCGCGGAACTCGGCGTCAGGCTCGAACGTGAGACCGGTTTCGTCTGCCGGCGCTGGGCCGCCTGCCCTGGGTTGAGCGGATGGGGCTGGCGGCGGTCGGGGCGCGGGATCGTGCCAGAAGCCGCAGTGTTCGAGGATCCTGCGGATGACATGGGTCTGTTGAGGCTCGATGAAGGCGATGATCTTCATGGTCCCGCCGCGGGCGGGGCAGAGGCTCAATCGGCTGTTCGGGCGGAGCGGCACGCGGCCGGCTTGGACCCTGCTCCGTGACGGCCGTGTCGGGCCGAGTCACGATCGGTCGTGGGCCGGTCGTCCTGCCCGCATGACGCCTCGCTGCGCTCGTCGCCCCGCGGGCACGACGAGCAGTATTAGAACGTTTAGAGGATGATTTGAACATACAAGAACACAGAGTTCACAGAGAAGACACGGAGCGGAAAGACAGAGTTCAATGAACTCTGCATCTTCTCTCTGTGTCCTCTCCGTGCCCTCCGTGCTCTCCGTGGTAAAAATGTATTGGTCCTCTGTCTTAGCCTCCCCGGATCAATCCTCCGGGTACCTCTCATCGTTGTGCGTCTGACCGTGGCACCGCAGCGTGCACGACCCCCGCGTGATCCCCCGGTCCTCATAGATCGGCACGCTGTTGGGGTCCACCGCCTCGACCACGTCCCGATCGAAGTTAATCAGGTGCGTGTTCTGCCGCACCCCGTGCGGGTCATGGCACACCGAGCAGGGCGTGTGCTCCTCGACGACGTGCCGGTAGTGCTCGCTGAAGCTCTCGTTGCCCAGGATGCTCTCGCGGTTGTGACACGAGTAGCACAGCTCATAGCTCTGCGGCCCCTCGGTCGTCCCGTCGAGCGTGTCATGGTTGGCCCTGAGCATCGACCGATGCCGCGACCCGTGCGGCCCCGCCGTCCCCTCGTCGTCCGATCCGTGGCAGTCCGTGCAGTAGATCATCGAGCTGACCGTCAGGCTCTGCTTCAGTGACGGCACCACCGTGTTCCGCCCCGGCGACTCGACCGGGTGGAAGCTCTGGTTGACCGTCGCGAATTCCTCGCTCTGATCGTTCGACCCCAGCACCCGGTTGACGCGCTCGAACCTCGCCATGTTCGACCCCGCGTGGCACTTGAAGCACACCTCATACTCGTACCTCGCCTCCTCCAGCGCCAGCCGCGACGCGCTCACCCCCGACACCCCCTGCATCGACGGCCTGACCGCCGGCGCCGCCGCCGTCCCCCCCGTCGACCGGTGCGGGTTGTGACAGTCCGCGCACTCCACGTGGTCTTCAAGATTTCCGAGGGTCTCCATCGGATCGTGCACCCCCGTCGTCAGCCGCGGGTTGTGCGCCGACGTCTTGGCGATCTCCGTCGCGATGTCCTTGTCCGACACGCTCCCGTCATGGCACACCAGGCAGTTGACCTCCTCCGCCTCATGCCGCAGCA
>JADZET010000427.1 GCA_020850375.1 Phycisphaeraceae bacterium
CCCGTCCGCTGACTGGCGGACGGGCTAGGCATCATCTTAGGGATGGGAGGGAGTTAAGATGGTGCCGGTCGGTTCAGCCCTGCTCGGGTCTCGATGCCTGTCGTCCGATACGCGCCTCCGGGCGACTGGTCGCGAGCATTCGACCCCGCCGAACGGCGTGGCCGGGTTGGTTCTTAGCAGAGGGCGGCGAAGACCATGGCCGTGAGGATCGCGATCCGGATGTTCGTCGTCAGGTCGCGGGTCATCAGCTGGAAGAGCATCATGGCCAACTCCTTTGCCTCGTCGCTCGTAGGAGTTTCAATGGGGGTGCCAGGCGTGCCATGCCGTCGAACAAGGGACACAAGATGATTATTAAAAGGAGTTTACGTGCGTTCGTGTCTTTCGGGGCCAGGGTCCGGAGGCAACGGATGTTGCCCGCACGCCACAGGGCTTGTGGCGTCCAGGGAGCGCTGGTTTTGGGCCTGGCGGCGGTGATGACGGCGTCCGCGGCCCTCGGCCAGGGTGCGGAACCGGCGACGGAGCCGTCCGTCCCGGCGATCACCGCCCCGCGGGTGGACTGGTCCCACGCCCAGCGCGGCCAGCGGATGGTCGAGGCGTGGGTCAGTCACGCCTCCTTGGCGGCGACCGAGCCCTCGACGCCTGCGCCAGCCGACATCGAGCCCATGCCCGTCTCCGACGTGCTGGGCGTGCGGGTGACGCTCCGCTGGTTAGGCAGGACGATGGGCGTGGGCGACGTGGTGCTCGACGCGAGCGATCCGGCACGTCTTCTCGTGCAGAGCGTTGACCTGACGGACCTGCTGCGTCAGGCGACGGACAAGGCGCTGGCGCAGGTGCAGGCCAACCTCGACGACCACAACCATCGGGCCGCGGTCCGCGCCGGCGGCACGGACCAGCCGCAGCCCTGGACGCTGGCGAACATCCGGCCGCTGTCGGCCGACGTGCAGATCGGGTATCAGCCGACCGCGATCCACGTGGCGGCGAGCGAGCCGGAGGGGGCGCTCTATCACCGCTTCGCCCCGGGGTATCACGGCCTGTTGTTGCCGCCCGAGGCGTCCAAGCCCGCGGGCGAGGCGTCGCTGGTCTGGCCCGCGACGGCGCTGGCGGGGAACATCGCGCCGACGAGCCAGCTCATGGGCCTGCTGTCGGCCGGCGGATTGAGCGCGGGCGAGGTGCTCAAGCTCGTGCCCAAGATCGGCCGGGCCGACGGGCCTGACGTCCGGCGGTTCGAGGTGCTGCACGCGGCCCGCTGTTCGCCGGATCAGCCGGCCGCGGTGCTGGTGCGAGGCAACGCGATGCTGCCGCCGACGAGCGTCGACGGCCCGACGCTGGCGTCGATGGCCGAGGCGATGACCGATCATTTGCTCCGTCGACAGAGAGATGACGGCGGTTTCGCGGGAACGTACCTGCCCTCGAGCGATCAGTTCGACGACCAGCAGCCGGCGCTCCAGGACGACGCGCTGGCGGCCTACGTGCTGGCGCGGCGGGCGGAGTACCTGTCACGCTTCGAGCCCAACGGGCCGCGCAGCGCGGCGGTGCTCAAGGCGGCGCAGTCAGCCGTGCGACGCCTGGTGACCACGCTGCTGCCGCGCGACGCGGGCGCCGAGCCGGCGGCCAGGGCGCTGCTCGTGTTGGCGCTCGTGCACATGCCCGACGCCGAGTCACGCAAGGCCGAGCGCGACCAGAACGTCGCGCGCCTGCTAACCCTTCAAGGGCAGGACGGCCAGTACCGGCTCTCGAACCAGCCCGACGCCAGGCCGCTGAACCTGCCCACGCAGGCGCTGATCGACGCGGCGCTGATGGCGGTGCACCGGCTCAACCGCGACCCCGTCGCGGCCGAGGCGGTGCGGATGAATCGGACGCACCTCGAGTCGATGCTCACGCCGGGCAGGATCGTGCCGGCCATCCCGTGGTGGGCGATGATGGAGGTTGATCGGCGCGCGACGGGGCTGGATGCGGGCGATGCCGCGGCGACGCGGCCGAGCGGGCCGGACGTGGACCCGTTCGCATCGCTGGGCGCGTCGATGCTCGAGGCGCAGGTGGTGACGCAGCCGGTGTTCGGCCCGGCGGACGTGGTGGGGGGGTTCGATCCGATGCCGGCCGGGCAGGACCCGTCCGAGTGGGCGCCGACGCCGGACTGGCGCTCGGCCAACGTGCTGGCGTTCCTGAGCCTGGCGTTGCGGCAGCCCGGCGTGGTTTCGGCCGACGAGCAGCCGCGATGGGTCCTCGGGTGTGGGCTGGCGGCGCGGTTTCTGGGCCAGCTCATGTTCGCTGAGCAGAGCCTCTACTACGTTCGCAGCCCGCAGGACGTGCTCGGGGGTGTCCGTCCGGCTCTGTGGGACAACCGTTTAAGCACAGCCCCGACGGCCATGGCTCTCTTGGCCGTGACTGAACTCCAGCAGACGCTCAGGTCGCTCGAGTCGCCGCCGCCGACGCCGTGACGGGTGATTTCGGGTGGTGTCTCGACCGTCCCGTCATGCACAAAAAACAGGCGTCGGCGGAAGGCCGGGGAGATTGCTGCCTATTTAGGGCGCGACAGGAACGCCACTGCTTTTTGATGTCGCAGCCCACAGGCATGGATTAATTTGTCGTCCAGCGGTGCTCGCAGGGCGGTGGACACGACGTGCTGCCTGTCGGACAAGACGGCAACCCGCGATCCGAGGCGTGAAAACAGGGGGATTTAGCCCCTGACCATTGGCGAGCGTGCTGGTCCAACGCTACAGTAGCGGCCCTGTCTTGACCCGGCCGTGGCGCGATCGAAACCGTGATGATGGGTCGATCGAAGTGGTCCGACCCGACGGCAGCCCACGCCGGCCAACTGGTATGAATGTTGCACTGACTCCCAACCTGTCTTACGGACAGGTTCCCCGGACAACCCCCAACTTCTTGCGCGAGGAGCGGATTCCCCATGAGCGGCAGCAACGCACGGAACTTAGCCATCTCGGCCGTCACGAACTACAAGCCCCAGACGCCCCCCCTGAACTTCGCCCAGACGCCCAGCGGCGAGCTGTTCGGGGCCAACGTCTTCAGCCTGGCGGTGATGGAGCAGCGGCTGCCCAAGGCTGTCTTCAAGTCCCTCAAGCGGACGATCGAGAACGGTGAGAAGATCGACGTGGCCGTGGCCGACGCCGTGGCCAACGCCATGAAGGCCTGGGCCATCGAGAAGGGCGCCACCCACTACGCCCACGTCTTCTACCCCCTGACCGGCATCACCGCCGAGAAGCATGACAGCTTCCTC
>JADZET010000428.1 GCA_020850375.1 Phycisphaeraceae bacterium
GCGTCGAGGATCGGCACCCCCGGCATGTACCGCCGCACCATCCCCGCGATCAGCCGATAGTCCGTCGCGTTGGCCCCGATCGGCTCAACCGCCACGTGCTGCAGCCAACGCCCCCTCCACCCCTGCCTCTCCATCTCCGCCATCAGCTGCCGCCCCGCCACCGCCATCACCTTCGCCCCCTCCGGACTGCTCGCCAGCGGCCGAGGCGAACCGATCGACAGATCGAACGTCTTAGCCAACCACTCGTTCCCCGTCCTGCCCGCCCAGTGTCCGCCCTCGATCCAGTGCATCCCCGCGTCCGTGAACACCTTCACGATCCGCCGCAGCCGCCCCGCGTCCAGCACCACACCCTTCTCGCTCGAACGAAAGATCGCCCCCAGCGGCGTCAAGAACGTGTTCTGTCGCCCATGCGCCATCAGCTCGGCATACTTCCGCAGCATCCGCCAGTAGGGTTCCGACCAAAGTTTGAGCCCATGCCGCTGGGCGATCAGGTCATAACTGAACCAGTTCGTGTAGGGCCACGACTTCTCCCCCACCCCCGGAAGTCTTACCCGGTGCACATCGACCATCAGGCCCAGCGAAACCGTATCGCCCCCATGCGTGATCCCGACCTCGTACCGTCGCCGCCCCGCCCGCGCGTCGAGCGCCACGGGAACATGCAGCCGCAGCCCCATCGTCCCCGCCGTCACCCTGACTGTCGCTCCCGCCGGCGACATCGCGTCATACACCCGAAACGGCGCCCGCCGCGCCACGAACTCATTCCGCTCGTTCTCGCGCTCGATGAACCCCACCGGCCCGGTGTTGGCCTCCACCGGCACGTCGATCAGCACGAACCACTTCGCCTCCCGCACCGCTCGCCCCGCCTCCCTCACCGACAGACGCAGCGCATCACCCTCACGCAGCCCGTTCACCAGCACGTGCGCCGCCCCCGTCCCCCCACGCGCCACATCCAGCGACATCGACTCACGTGCCCGCTCGCCCACGGCCGAATCGGGGTACAGATGTTCGAGACTGTCGTGCCATTCCGCTCGCATGATCGCCTCCGACCCCCCTCATCAACCGAGAACTAGAACACGCTTGGTATTCGTTCACCCGTCCACGTCGACTGCGCCGCGGCCGGAAACCCTTCGGCGTGCTCTTCGCCAAGCGCCACAAAGCTCGCCCGGCATGTCTGGCCCCCAGCCTCGACCTCCACGTCCAGATGCGTTCCCGCCGCGCGATCGTCCGCCGTCACGACGAAAGCGCCCGCCGGCTCGCCCTCGCAGGGCTTGACCTCATATCCCCGCCCGGCCGACAGACACGCCCTGTTGAGCGTCAACACCTGCCCGTCACGCTCGCATGTCACCGCCACGCGCCGCGATTGACCCGCTCGCCACACCGGCTCCCCGCCATAGTGCAGGATGATCTGCACGTCCCCGTCGAGCGCGTAGGCCGTGCGCAGGTCGCGTCTCAGACATTCCTCGACCAGTTCATTCCGCCACAACGATGGGTCGGCCGCCTTGGGTCCATGGGTTCCACGTCCCAGTGACACGGGCGTTGGCAGGCTGCCGCTCAGTCGCTCGAACAGCTTCACCGTCCGCTCCGCCAGGACGTCGATGTCCGCCGGCGCGTCGCAGTCGCCGGTGTATTCGTGCAATTTGATGCCCCGCCCGATCGGCTCGATCCAGCGCCGCGGGATGAAGCTCGTGCCGTGCTGAATGCCCAGTAGCGCCCCGAGCGTCGCCCCCGTGCAGTCCGTGTCATAGCCCGCGTTGACAGCCTTGCAGAGCTGATCGCCGAAGTCCTTGCCGTACAGCCAGCCCAGCACGGTAAAGCCGTGATTCGGCGGCCCGTGCTGCGCGTGCATGTGCCCGAAGATCTGGTGCACCCGCTGCCGCGCCCGGCCCCAGTCCACGCCGTACCGGTGGCACCACATCGCCTCCCGGATCACTCGCGCCGTGGCGCAGGCCGGCGGGATCATCGTCAGCCCGATGTCGATCAGCGTCCGCGTGTCCTGAACCACGAAGGCCGCGCTCTGCACCGCCGCCCAGAACATCTCGGCCCACATCCCCTCGCCGCCGGCATGGTCCATGCACGAATCCATCCACGCCAGCGACGCCGCGAACTGCGGATTGCCCGGAGCCAGACACGCCCAGATCTCACTGCGGATCGGCGAGCCCATCTCGTCCACGTAGTAATTATTGAACCACCCGCACACCGGTGGCGCCAGCCCCAATTCCAGGTTCCACCGGCAGAATCCGTACTCGTTCCACGGGTACTTCAGCAGGCACTTCCGCCAGTATTCCGCGAAGTCCGCCAGCCGCGGCCAGCGGCCCTTGTCCTCGACCATCTTGAGCCAGACGAGCTGGAAATCCAGGTCGTCGTTGGGCAATGGCTCCGTCGGCACTGGATCGTAGAATGTCAGCGCCTGCACGTACGTTCGTCCCTCGTACGGCATGCCCAGCGTGCCGCCGATGCTCTTGCCCAACCAGCAGGCCGTGACTTTGTCGTGGAACGCCCCACGATCGAGCGTGATCGCCGCCATGCGCGTCTCCCCTTATGGGAATGCACTCTGGAAGACGCCCATTGAATGTTCAGCGGCCGGTGGTGTCAAACGTTCAGCGGTATCGGGTCCTCACCGCATCCGCAGCGGCACGAACCCGCAGTTGGGCTCTTCCGCCAGGTAGTCGTGCGTCTCGGAGTACGCCCGCGCCCGGCAGCCCATGCACACCTTCTTGAACTCGCACATCCCGCACTTGCCCTCGAGGTTGCCGTCGTCCCGAAGGTCCGCGAACACCACCGAGTCCCGCCAGATCGTCGGCAGCGGCACGTGCTTGACGTTCCCCGAGCTCACCGGCAGGTACCCGCAAGGGAACACCTCCCCCGTGTGGCTCACAAAACAGATCGCCTGCCCCGCCAGACACCCCTTGGTCATCGCCGACATATCAGCCCCCTCCGGATGTCCCCCCGGATGCCCACCGGGATGCCCACCCGGATGACTTCCGGGGGCGGGGGCCATGCTCTTGTGCGGGCGTGCCGCCGCCGGCATCGCTCGTCCCTCTTCCTTCGCCCGCTGCCGCATCACACGGAAGTAGTGGGGGGCACACGTCGCCTTGAGGTGGATTCGCTGCTCCAGCGACCGGTCATAGATCCAGTTCAGCGCCGCCTCGTATTCCTCGGGGCTCAGGATCACGTTCTCCTGCAACTGCATCCCGCACCCCACCGGCACGAGCATGAAGATGTGCAGCGCGTCCGCCCCGAGGTCCAACGCCAACTGATACATCGCGTCGAGCTTGGCGTAGTTGTGCCGTGTCACCGTCGTGTTGATCTGCATCGACATCCCGACCTTGCGCAGCTCCTTGAACCCGCGAATGCTCGACTCGAACGCCCCGTCGATCCCCCGAAACCCGTCATGCGTCTTGGCGTCCGGCCCATCGAAGCTCATCGACACCCGCCGGAATCCCACGTCCACCACGCGCTTGGCGATCCGCTCGTCCATGATCGTCCCGTTGGTCGCCAGCGCGATCGGCAGCCCCACCGAGGTCGCCGTCGCCGCCAGATCAAACACATCCGGCCGCATCAGCGGCTCCCCCCCCGAGAACACCAGGATCGGCCGGCCCGTCTCCGGCAGCGACCGGATCATCCCCGTCGCCTGCTCCGTCGAGAGGTCCTCCTTGCTCATCTGCACCGACACGTCCAGCCGCCGGCAGTGCACGCACGCCAGGTTGCACCCCGCCGTCGTCTCCCAGAACAACAGCCGAAGCGCGGGCGTGGTGGAAGGGGGCGAAGACTCTCTGGGATGGTTGGCTTGCATGTTGTGACTCATCGTATCAAGGCGCGTGCCAGACACGGCGGGCACGGCACGAGAATCCGCACACGCCCCGCTGATTGAGTGTAGAGCCGCCATCTGGCGACAAAAATGTCTTGACTAACCACTGATAAGACCTATATTTGCTAAGAAATCTCTGGTCTCGTGCGGTCACCCCCCGGTGATCAGCGACCCCGAGGTGGCCCCAAACCTCCGAGAGAAGAACCCATGCGAGATGTTCGTCGCGACCGGTCGTGGTGGTCCCTGTGCATGATCAGCAGCCTGCTCGTAATTGCCGCGCCCGCCAGCGGCGGTGACCTCACGCCGATTGGCGCTCCAGGCTATCTGGTGGGAGTGGGGGGGTACACCGGAGGTGGCATGTTCGCCGGTGAAGCTGTGGCCGTCGGACCGGCCTTGCTACGTGACGCCACCGGCCAGATCCTCAGCCGACACGGCCTCTATTGGGAGGTGGGCGGCCAGTGGCGAGTGCTCGACCCGCTCGGTGACGACCCGGCCGACGACGCAAACCTCCGTATCGTGACCTTCAGGGCCTTGGGGCCCGCCGGATTGGTCATCGGCCAGTCCGACAAGTTCAATGCCGCCGGCCAGCCGCTCGGCTCTCGCGCCGTCTACTGGGACGCCTCCGGCACGCCCCACGAACTCGCCCAGCTTGGCCAGTCCTCCTCAGGTGTGACCTACGGGCAAGCCGTCGCGGTCAACCAGCAGGGCGTGATCACCGGAACCGTGAGAAAGTATGACACGCAATTTCACGAATCTGACGATCGTGCCGTTCGCTGGGACTCGCCCGGCGCAGCCCCGGTGGAGCTGGAGCTTCTGACCAACGGCGTCCCTTTCGCGTTATCCAGCACCGCCTACGCCATCAACAACGCCAACACGGTCGTCGGCAGTGTTGTGCCGACCGCCGGCGGCACCCGCCGCGACGTCGCGGCCCGATGGAACGCCTCCGGCCAGCTCGAGGTCCTCGGCAACCTCGGCGCCGACCCCAGCGGCCGTAACAGATCCAGAGCCACCCTCATCAACAACCAGGGCGTCGTCGCCGGTGTGGCCAACAGATACGACTCCTCCGGTGTCTTCATTGGCTCCCGCGCCGTCCGCTGGAGCGCCGACTCCTCCGTCGCCACCGAACTCGGCGTCCTCGGCAACGTCCCCGATAACATTTTCGCCACCAAGCCCGTCGCCATCAACGACGCCGGCGTCATCGTCGGCCAAGCCGAAAAGTACGACGTACAAGGCGACTACCTCGGCAGCCGCGCCGTCCGGTGGGGCCCCATCACCACCGAGCCCGTCGAATTGGATCTGCTCGACGGCGATGATCCATCCGGCCACTATCACAGCTTCATCTGGGGCATGAACAATGCCGGCTACTGCATCGGCGAGATCGGCCGGTTCGACGAATTCGGCATCAGCTACGCCGTCCATCCCGTCCTCTGGGACCCCGACGGCAACGCCATAGACCTCCACACGTTCCTCGATCCTGACAGCCGCAGCCACTGGTACTTGATGCGCCCGTCCGACATCACCGACACCGGCTGGATCACCGGCGGGGGCACCTATTATCCCACTAGCGGCACTTCGCAGGACTCCTACTCACGGTCGTGGATGCTCTACGTCCCCCAAGCCGCCGTCCCCGAGCCCGCCTCGCTCGCCCTGCTCAGCTTCGGCCTTTTCCTGCTCCCACGCCGCCGTCCCACCCCCTGAATTCCCACATTCAAGACGCATTCCAGCCACCTCACCACAAAACAGACTTTTTAGATTTATAATGCCCCCGCCATTCGGGGGCTTTTTGTTTCCCGGCCCACGGCAGGGGGCCGCGCCCGCACTCCGCGTCGCCCCAGGCCATCCCCCCAAGCCCTGCCCCATGCCTTCTCTATGAACCCGCCACGGTCCGCCATTTGCCACTGTTTCATCCGATGGCCATGACCAAGAACCGCTGCATCCTCTGCCTCTGGATCTTCGCCGCGGTCGTGTTGACCTTGCTCCTGTGCATTGCCATCTCCCAGATCCACCGCTCCCGCGGCCGGATCGCCGCCCCCGTCGAGCCGACCACCGCCCCGACCACCCAGCCCGCCGCCCTGCGCATCGGCCTCACACCCGAGGGCGACGTCTTCGACCAGCGACGCCGCTACACCCTCCTCTGCGACTACCTCGCCGCTCGTCTCGGCAGACCCGTCGAATTGCGGACCCTCAAGAGCTACCAGGTCCTGCTCGAGGACTTGGCGAACAAAGAGGTCGACATCGCTTTCGTCGGCTCCCTCGTCGCCGTCCTGGCCATGGACCAGCAGGGCGCCAAGGTCCTCGCCCGCCCCGAGACCGCCGACGGCATCAGCACCTACCACGGCGTGTTCGTCGTACCAGCCGACTCGCCCATCCGCACCATCGAGGACCTGCGGGGCAAGTCCGTCGCCCTCGTCCGCGCCACCACCGCCGGTTGCCTCTTCTTCCACAGCGTCCTGCAGCAGCACAACCTCCTCGACGCCCAGCCCCCCGTCACGCCACGCCCCGTCGGCACCCACGACCAGGTCATCCTCGAGCTCGTCGCCGGCGCCGTCGACGCCGGCTCGATCAAGAGCCTGCGTCTGGACGCCTTCGAGCGCCAGCACCCCGAACTCTCCTTCCGTCGCCTGGCCGAGAGCGCCGAGGTGCCCAACAACGGCCTGATCGTCCGCGCCGACCTGGCCGACGAACTCGCCGTCCCCCTGACGAACCTGCTCCTCAATATGACCGACAACCCCGACGGCCGGAAAGTCCTCGCTGGCATGGGCCTGGCCCGCTTCGTCCCCTGCCCCCCAAAGGACTACGAGCCCGTCGTCGAGATGACCGAACGCCTCGGCTCGATCTGGAACACCCGCATGGGTTTCCAGTGCGTCCCGCCCACGCGCAAGTCGCTCGGCCTGGCGCCCGACGACACCACCGACACCGCGACCGCCCACGTCGAGACCTCACGGGGCGGAGGGGAATGACCGAAGGATCACGCCATGCTTCGACGCAAGATGCTCACGCGGCTCGGCGCCCTCGTCGGGGCCATCACCCTGGCCCTGGTCGCCTCGCTCTGGCTCCTCCAGGACGTGCTCGGCGACCTCGACCACGTCAACAACCAGGCTCTTCGCCTTGTCGAGCTGACCAACCAGATGCAGACCGCCCTCGGCCGCGCCGAGGTCGAGCTCTACCGCCTCCGCCTCGACCAGACCCACCACCTCGACGAGATGATCGCCAACACCGAGCTCGTCCGTCAGGCCCTTGCCGGCATGACCGACCACCACGCCATCGAGCTGCCCGACGGCCCCGTCGAGCCCCTCCGCCGCGCCCGCGAGATGATGCCCGCCTTCCTGCACCACGTCGAGGCCCTGGCCACCACCGAGGACCCCGAGCTCTCGGCCCAGAACAACCGCGAGGCTCTTCGCATGTCCATCGCCCTGCGCGGCGATTTCCTCGAGCTCAACCGCCTGGCCCGCGATCACGCCCAGGCGGAGCAGTCCGCCCTCCTGACCCGCTTCCGCTGGACGCTTTTCGGCCTGACCATCGGTTTCCTGCTGATGGTCAACCTCTCGGTCATGGCCCTGCTCCGCATGGCCTCCTCGGTCGTCGATCCCGTCGAGCGCCTCGTCGAGGCCGCCCGACGCTTCGGCCAGGAGCGGTTCGACGAGCCCGTCAAGCTCCGCGGCAACGACGAGTTCAGCGAGCTCGCCCAGGCCCTCAACCAGATGGCCGGTGAGCTCCACGCCAGCGACCAGCGCCGCATGGAGGTCATCGCCCAGGTCGCCGCCACCATCAACCACGAGATCAACAACGCCACCTCCATCGTCGAGATGCAGCTCGAGCTCCTCCGCCGCCAGTCCGGCGGCGACGCGACGTTCGAGCAGCGCATGCGCCAGATCCACCAGACCCTCGAACGCATCAGCCAGACCGTCGCCGCCCTCGGCCGCGTTCGCCGGATCGTCCTGACCGAATACTCCGCCGGCCGCAAAATGCTTGACCTGGCCCGCTCCGTGGAGGAAGATTCCCAGGCCTCGACCACACCGTCTCCGCCGGCCGATTCCGCGCCGGACGCCCCCAATTCCTCCCGGACCCGCTGACCGGATTGATGACCCCGCCCACCCCCAAGCGCCCGACAGGCCAGCTTCTGCCGCACCTGCGGTGGTTTATCCAATTGCGCTGGCTCGCCGGCCTGGCCGTCGTCGCCGGCGCCTTCGCCGACGGCCTCTGGCTCCACCGCTACGTCGCCTGGCAGGCCATGGCCACCGTCGGCGGCGCCATCCTCGCCTACAACGCCGTCCTGCACCTCCTGCTCCCCTCGCCCAAGTCGCAACCCCGCCGCGCCGGCCTCCTGGCCATGGCTTGGGCCCAGATCGGCCTGGACCTCCTGTGCCTGACCGCCCTGGTCGTCTGGACCGGCGGCTCCCAGAGTCCTCTCCTGGGCCTCTACGTCCTGCACATGGTCTTCGCCAGCCTCCTCATGCCCCGTTTCATGGCCTACCTCGCCGCGCTTCTCGCCCTGGGACTGCTCGCCCTGGGCCTCTGGCTGCAAGGCGGCTGGCCCCTCGACGCCGTCGACCGCCCCCTCCTCGCCGGCTGGGCCCTGACCCTCTTCGTCACCGTCTACCTCGCCAATCACATCGTCAAGAGCCTGCGCCGCTCGCATCACCGCCTGCGCCGCCGCAACCGCCGCATCCGCCACCTCGCCGCCGAGCTTCGCCGGCATCAGCAGGCCATGCTCCAACGCGAAAAGATGGCCGCCCTCGGCCAGATGGCCGCCGGCGTCGTCCACGAGATCAACAACCCCCTGGCCAGCCTCGACTCCCACGTCCAGCTCCTCGAACGCCACCCCCAGCGACTCGGCCCCGACGCCCTGGCCACCATCCGCCAGCAGGTCGCCCGCATCCAGAGCATCGTCCAGCGCATGACCGAGTTCGCCCACCCCGGCGGCAAGATGGCCGACCGCGTCGCCCTCAACGACCTCGCCCAGCACGTCGCCGAGATCGCCCGCTTCGACCCCCGCTGCAAACACGCCACCCTCACCCTCAACCTCGACCCCCACCCCGGCCACGTCCACGTCTGCCGCCAGGCCCTCGAACAGGTCGCGCTCAATCTCCTGCTCAACGCCTTCGACGCCCTCGACGGCGCCGCCGACCCACGCGTCGAGCTCTCCACCGGCGTCCGCGACGGCTGGCCCTTCCTCGCCGTGGCCGACAACGGCCCCGGCATCGACGACCCCACCAAGGACCGCCTCTTCGAGCCCTTCTTCACCACCAAGCCCATCGGAAAGGGCGTCGGCCTGGGCCTGTCGATCAGCTACAGCCTCGTCAGCAGCCTCGGCGGCAAGATCGAAGTCCAAAGCGCCCCCGGAAGGGGGGCCCGGTTCATCGTCCTGCTCCCAGCCGACCCCGCCGACATCCCCGCTACCTCGGCCTGACCGCCGTCCGCCCCTCTCAGGACCGAGAAGCCCAAACCCTGACCATTTCCGGGCTTTGAGAAATCCACGTCCCCGCCCCTCTGCTTCTCCCGCAATTCATCGGACTTTGTTCTACTTTATACTGGCACCCGTTGTGCATTTGTTTTAGTGCTCCAACGATCGCGTTTTCATGAGCCGTCCGAACAAAGGTCATTCAGGTGCGAACAACTGCCGCGGATCCTGACCGGGGGTGGCGCCAGGGCCGAGCATCGCGGGTCGGCATCCAGCGACAAATGGGGATGATCAGCCTGGTCATCGCCCTGTCCGCTTTCGCTCTACCCGCCCACGCCCGCGTCAACCCCCAGGACGTCCCGAACGAGAACCGCCGCTGCATGCAATGCCACGGCCAGTCCCGCATGGCCGAACTCCCCCCCGACCAACGCCTGGCCATGGTCGTCGGCCCGCTGCCCGCCGCCGACACGCCCACCCGCCCCGGCCTCTTCGTCCCCGACCAGTCCCTCGAGCCCCTCAGCCACCGCGCCGTCGCCTGCGTCGACTGCCACGCCGACGCCCCCAAGCTCCCCCACAACGCCGACCTCAAGCCCGTCTCCTGCGACAGCTCCTGCCACACCACCGAGGCCAGCGGCTACCTCCAGGGCGCCCACGCCACGGCCGCCGCCGCCGACAACCCCCTCGCCCCCACCTGCGCGGCCTGCCACGGCAGCCACAACATCCTCCCCAAGTCCGACCCCGACAGCCGCATCCACCCCGTCAACATCATCAAGGTCTGCGCCGACTGCCACCAGAAACAAGTCGGCAACCTCCCCGACGGCAAGCCCGCCGCCGCCCACGTCGCCGCCTACCTCGACTCCGTCCACGGCCGAGCCGTCGAGCACGGCCTGGCCGTCGCCGCCACCTGCGCCGACTGCCACGGCGCCCACAAGGTCCTGCCCTCCGCCGACCCCGACTCCCACGTCAACCGCCGCCACGTCGCCGAGACCTGCGGCCAATGCCACGTCGGCGTCGAGCGCGTCTACCTCAAGAGCGTCCACGGCCAGGAGCTCGCCCGCGGCAGCGACAAGGCCCCCGTCTGCTCCGA
>JADZET010000429.1 GCA_020850375.1 Phycisphaeraceae bacterium
CGAGACACGGATCGACGGGCTCGACCTCGAGGCGGCGGTGACCACGACCCTCGGTGCGGTGAGCGAGCCCGAACCTGCCGAGGGCGAGTCGAACCGTGGCGTCTCGTCTACGAGCTTGCCGGCGTCGTCGGTGTCGACCCCGGGCCCCTGACACTGCGGGAACTGCTGGCCATGGCGGAGGGACGCAGCCGCCAAGCGTGGAGCCATACGTCGACCATCCTGGCCATGCTCGCCAACACGCACCGCGACCCGAAGAAAGGTCGGCCGTTCAAACCCCGTGACTTTGACCCCTACGCCCGGATCGACCAGCGCGATGAGGCCATCGCCATCGACGACCTGGGCGTGCTCAAACAAGCCTTCATGCAGATGCGGAGGTAACTCACATGAGTCGCACGCAGATGATTGTGTTCGCGGTGGTCGTGATCTTCTTGACCGTGCTCCTGGCCGCCTGTGCCGGGTTCGACATGGGCGATGTCGTCAAGGTCCGCACGCCCAACGCCATCCAGCAGACGGTGGGGCTGCCGGCCACGACCTCGCTCAATGAGGCCGAGAGCGAGTACCAGGGCTGGCTCAGCGACGTGCAACGCACGGGCTCGCAGTGGAAGGCCAACATCGACAAGGCCAACGCCATCCGGGCGACGTTCAATCAGCTCACGCTCTCAGCCCTGGATGAAGTGGGCCCGACATTGGCCGGCGTGCCCGTGCTCGGCCCCGTCCTGCCCGCGGCGACGGGGATCCTCGGGCTGTTCTTCGGCGTGTCCAAGTTGCGCAAGGAGAAGGAGGACTCGTACAACGCGGGGTTGGAGAAGGGAAAAGAGATTAGCGGGACGGGCAATAGCTCAGCGTGAGCCCGAGCCCGCCTTACCGGCCGCCGGCGAACATCGCCATAGGAATGAACAGCCTGTGGCCGCTCGGCAACGCCAACTCGACTCCTGGTTCGGTCCAGGTGACTTGGGCCTTCGAAAGGAATGTTTCGAGATCATCGGGATAGGCATGGAAGGAGTAGTCGAGAAAATGGCCATAGGACGGGGAACCGGAATCCCGACCCGCGTAAATCTCATAGCTGCGAGTTACATAGAGCGGGAACGATCGCCAGTCCGGGGCCGACTTGACGACCGACAGGTAGTAGGGCCCCCCACCGTCATAGCGAACCGTGGCTGGCTGTTGCCACTGATGCACGACTTCGAGACTGCGGTGATGGAGAAATGGAGTGATGAACACCGTGTAGAGCAGCAAGATAAGGATCCATAAGGAGAGTCTGGACAGCTTCCCTCGTTTGTTCTGCGTGGCCATTGGATATCTCCATTAGGTCGCATCTATTAGACCTCACCATGCCCAGCAACACCAACGCCATCCGCGCCGGCCGGGCCTACGTCGAGCTCTTTGCCGACTCGAGCAAGCTCATCCGTGGGTTGCGCCTCGCTCAGACCAAGCTCGAAGCCTTTGGGAAGACGGTCCGGAACCTGGGACTGAAGATGACGGCCCTGGGCGCCGCGATGGTGGCGCCGATGCTCGCCGCGACGAAGGTCTTTGCCGGCATGGGTGACGACCTGGCCAAGATGAGTGCTCGCACGGGGGTGAGTGTCGAGTCTTTGAGCGAATTGGGTTTCGCGTCCGAGCTCTCGGGCATGAGTATGGAGGATCTTGAGACATCGCTCCGTAAGATGCAGAAGACGCTCGTCGAGGCGGCCTCGGGCTCGACTGGGGCGGTCGAGGCGCTAGCCAAGTTGGGATTGACCGCTGAGGATCTCCAGGGTCTCTCGCCCGACGAGCAACTCAAGCGCATTGCGGATCGGCTGGCGGCCATCCGTGATCCAGCCCTTCGCGCGGCGCTAGCGATGGAGGTCTTTGGCAAGACGGGCACCAAGCTGTTGCCCCTGATGCAGGACGGTGCGGCGGGCATCGAGGCGCTGCAGCGTCAGGCCCGCGAATTGGGATTGACAATCTCGACACAGGACGCCAAGGCGGCGGAACGCTTTGCCGACACGCTCGAAGTGCTCTGGAAGGTCCTTAAGCAGAACGTCTTCGTGATTGGCTCGGCCCTGGTGCCGCTCCTGTCGATGGTGGCGGAGAGGGTGACGAAGGCGGCGGTGGGCGCGGCGGCGTGGATCCGGCAGAACAAGGGCCTGGTCGTCAGCGCGTTCCAGGTGGCCCTGGGCGTCACGGCCGCGGGGGCGGCGATGGTGGCGGTGGGCTACGCGGTGATCGGCCTGGGCAAGGCGATCGGCATCCTGGCCACGATCCTGACGGGCGTCGGATCGGCGCTGAACCTGGTCATGGCGGGGTTGGTCGCGCTGACGTCGCCGATCGGCCTGGTCGTCACCGCTGTGACGGCCCTGGGCACGGCGATCCTCTACAGCAGCGGGGCGGGCGGCAAGGCTCTCGCGTGGCTCGGCGAGCAGTTCGCCACACTCAAGAGCGACGCGATGGCCACATTCCAGGGGATCGCCGACGCGCTGGCGGCCGGTGATATCGCCCTGGCCGCCAAGGTCCTGTGGCTGGGGCTGAAGATGGAGTGGACGCGGGGGATCAACACCCTCGAGTCGGCCTGGCTCACCTTCCGGGGGGCGTTCGTGAGCATCGGCGTCGACGCCTGGCATGGCCTGTTGGCGGCGGCTGAGATCGCCTGGCACGGCTTAACCGTGGGCTGGATCGAGACGGTCGACACGCTGGCCCAGAGTTGGACGTGGTTCACGACGGTGGTGCAGGAGGCCTGGGCGTGGGTGAGTAAGGAGCTGACCAGGACGTGGAACACACTCCAGGGCCTGTTCGATTCGACCTTCGACACCGACGCCGCCAACGCCGCAGCCGATTCGTACTACCAGCAGAAGAAGAACCAGCTCGAGGACGAGGCCGGGCAGAAGATCGCCCAGCGCGAGCTCGACCGGCAGAGGAAGCGTGAAGAGGCCCAGCGCCGCCACGACCAGACGATGACCGCCATCGGCCAGGAGAACCTCGACGCCCACAAGGCCCTCGAAGCCGAGTATGCCCGCCGGTTGGCCGAGAACGAGCGGGAACTCGAGAAGGCCCGCAAGGCCTGGCAGGAGGCCGTCGAGGAGGCCAAGAAGCGGCGGGAGGCGGGGGGCGAGACGCCGGCGGATTCGCCGGGGGATCTTGCCTCGCGCGTCCGCGCCAGTGTGACCGACCTCGGCGACCTCCTGGCCGACTTCAAGGCCCGCACGATCGACGTGGCCGGCACGTTCAACGCCGATGCCCTCTTGGGTCTGCAGTCCGACGGCGGCGAAGCTGAACGCACCGCCGCCGCCACCGAGCAGACCGCCCGCAACACCGCCCGCCTGGTCAGCCAGGCCTCGCGGGGTGGACTGACCTTTGTCTAAGCACGTTCTTCTGGGGAGTTCGCCGTGCCCGTGACCACCGAAGAGCGCTACCAGAGCCGGACCGTCAGCGGTGACGAGGCACAATTGATCTACCTCGTGCGCGGCACGCTCGACCATGCTGAGGCGCTGACGGAGCTGTTAGCGGCGTCGCCGACGACCATCGGCTCAATCTCCCGCG
>JADZET010000430.1 GCA_020850375.1 Phycisphaeraceae bacterium
AATCGCGTGCTCTCGATCACCACCGGCGACGTGCTCTCAAAGAGCACGCCGTGCCCGAGGTTCTTGCGCGCCATCTCCCGGGTGTCGAACATCAGCACCCGCTCGGCCGGCACGGCCAACTCGAACGTGTCGCGCGTCGTCGCGTCGTACACGCACGTCATCGTCACCGTCGCCTCCCTCGTCCCCGGATTGAGCAGGTGGAACCACTCGAACTCATTGAACGGCAGGGGGGCCTTGGCCGGCTCGAACTCGAGCTTGAGCCCGTCGCCGAACACCCATCGCCGTGACAACTCGCTCTTGGCCAGCACGTCGCTGACCCCGCCGGCAAACCGCAGGTTCTCACCCCGGCCGCGCATCCCCGCGATCAGGATGTGGTCGACCATCACCCGCTCGCTCGCCCGCACCCGCATCCCCCACGGCCCGACGTCCGTCGTCGCCGCGGCGTAATGCTCCGGCAGCGCCACGTACCGGTTGCCCCAGCCCGCCAGCTCCCACGCCGGCAGGTCCACCGCCGGCCGATCCGCGTAATAGACCCGCAGCTCGATCCGCGCCGCCCGGTCCGACGGGTTGAAGAACCGGAACTCGCTGTATCCCCGCCGGGCGTCGTCGTCCGTCGGCTGGCGGCACAGCCCGTTGGCGAGGTAACTCTCGTAAGCCATCGTGTGTCCTTGGGTCATTGATCCGCCGGCACGCTCAGGACCCGTCCGATGCTCAGCCCCTGCGGCTCGAACCCCAGCTTCGCGTATGTCTGATGCGGCGCGGGATTGTAAATGTCCGACCCCACCGACGCCTCCCGCGCCCCGCGCTCCCAACTGGCGATCAGCATCCGCGACACCAGCGACGCCGCGATCCCCTTGCGCTGGAACGTCGGCGTCACCCCCAGCATGAAGATGTTCGCCGCCGGATGCCCCAGCCTCGCAGCCAGTTGCGGCTGCATCACGTACCCGATCGCCCCGACGTCCTGCCCCTCGGCGAACGCCCGGATGACGCGCGGCTCGAACCCCACCCATGACTCGTTGCCCAGCTCACTCTGCCCCGGCAGCTCCGCCAGCGGCACGTCCCTGTACTCCATCGCGATCCTGGCCTCGACCACGGCCGGCTTCTGCGTCATCCGCGCGACCTTGAAGACCGACTCGCCCGCCGTCTTGTACCCGTGATACCCCAGCGCCATGTGGCTGGCGATGAACTCCACCGGCGCCATTGGCTCCCCCCCGTCGAACAGCCCGCGATAGAACGGGTACCCCCCGTCGCAGTGCATCCCCAGCAGCCGCTCATGCCCCTGCGCCCGCAGCGCCGCCGTCGCTTGCTCCACCAGCACCACCCCCGCGTCCAGCCGCCCGGGGTCCACCATGACCATGCTGATCCGCGCGTACCGCCGCGACCGGTTGTACCAGTGCTCCGTCGGCCCCGTGACCGTCCAGTGGACCCACCCGACGACCTCGCCGCCGTCGACCGCCACCAGCAGCGTCGCCGGGTCGAAGTAGCTCTTGCGGCAGACCAGCTCGACGAACAGCCCCGGCGTCAGCGGGACGATGTGCGCGTTGCCCGCCGCGGCCCGGTTGTACAGCGCGGTCATCCCGTCCAGGTAGCGCGCGTCATAGCTCTCGAGGGTCAGGGGCATAGGATGGGTGATTCTTACAGCAGCGCCGTCAGGTCCGCCAGCGCCCCGTCGATCGACCGCAGCGTCAGGTCCTTGGCCGTCTCGTTGGGCACCCTCATCGCCGCCAGCTCACCCTGGAGCTGCCGCAGCTCGACGGCGTAGTCCTTGCGCTGCTCGGCCGTCATGCGGTCACGCAGGTAGATCGGCGGGCTGCCCACCGACGGGTTCTTGTCCCAGATCAGGAACTCGAGCGACAACGGCCCGTCGCCGACCTTGAACGTGCTGCGGCTCAGGTACGCCTGCTCGCCGCGGATCATCCAGTCGGTCAGCACGTCCAGGTCCTGCCCCGTTGAGCCGTAGACCGCCCCGACGGCCCGCTTGACCGCCTCGCGCGGCCCCAGCGTCGGCTCGCTCAGCACGTGCGCCCCCGCCCGCCAGGAGACCTCCTCCACCGGGTTGTAGAGCGGCCGGTAGTAGACCTCGTTCGCCCGCCCCCCGTCGCGGTAGACCGCCGCGATCGCCTCGGCCGCCCCGTACCCCAGCGGCACGAACCAGCGCAGCCGGTGGTAGTGCTGCGGCGGCTCGACGAATGCGCCTCCCACCGACCCGAACGGACAATTGAGCTTCTTGACCAGCTCCGGCCGCACGCCGTGGCGGGCCGACAGCTCGCTGACCTCCAGCAGGTAATCGAACGAGCCGGACATGCGGACGATGTGCGCCAGTTCCTCGGGCTCGTCAACGCGCAGGCCCCAGCACGCCGTCCCGATCACCCACTGCGGGCGGTTCTTCCTGACGTATTCGGCGCTGCGCATCAGGATGTCCGCGTGATGCTCGGCATTGCTCCGCGCTGCGCACTTGGGGCACCTGCATCGCCCCTGGTCCGCCGACTGCATCGACAGCCCGTCGAGCCCCCACTTGGGGTCCATCACGTAATCCAGCACGCGCTTCTGCCACTCCCACGCCGCCGGCTGGAAGGGGCACATCACGTGCTCCTTGGCGTTGGCGTTGTCCGGGGCGGTGACCTCCGGGTGCTCGCGGATGATCCGATCGAAGCCCCAGGAATAGATGCCCATGCCCAGCACGACCTTGAGCCCGCGCTGGTGCGCCTCGCCGGTGAACCAGCGGACCTGCTCGGCCCGCTTGGCGTCGATGCAGCTGGCCAGGTCGCTGGGCCACTCGCGCCCGACGAAGAGCCCCCAGACCGAGTTGATCTCCACGCCCGTGTCCTTCTGGGCGTCGAGCATGCGGACCTGGTCCTTCATCATCTGCTCGTCCCAGAGCAGGCTTGGCCACATGGTATGGGGCGTCGGCTCACTGGCGCAGTCGCGCAGCCAGCCGCAGGTGATCCGGTGACGAAAACGATCCTGAGTCATGGTCGGGAAATCCTTACAAATTGGATTTTATTAAGGCTCGCCATCTTAACGGCCCATGGCGCGTCAGCAACAAGCCGGCAGGATTTCGACACGACATTTTCACCGAGAAGGGGCGGTGTCATCGGGCTTGCTTGTCAAGCTGGGCAAAGCATGACAGAAGACTCTGGCGGCTCTAAGTCTGGCCGCACTCTGGGCTTGACATAATTGCCGCATGGAAGGCCACCTATAGCAATAGCGTGCCCGGGGACATGTGTGTTCCGATCATCATTTTTATTGCTTCGGAATGATCGTAGAGGTATTATTCTCAAACTCGTGTGATATCCGTCGTGGCTTTCCCTAACTCGTGGGGCCGCCGCGGCGATTCGTCAACTCTCCTTTTAGCACTGGAGGTCGATCGTGAGAGCATTTATTGGGTCCTTGACGGCAATGGCTTTGGCCGCTGGGTTGGTCGCTTCGGCTGGCGCAGCGATGTCCGACAACCTGATCAACGGCGGCACGTTCGAGGGCGCCGGCTTCAACGGCGTCGACACCACCAACGAGATCATTGAGCCGTTCATCAAGATCTATGACTCCCCGCGAACGCAGGCCGAAATCAATGCCACCGCCGACCCCGTGCGCGCCTGGCAGTTCCATCCCGGTGGCGTCGCCGCCGAGGCCACCGACGCCTACGACATCGGCGAGTCCTTCACCGATGTGGGCAAGTGGATCGGGTACTACGGCATCGGCATCGTCCCCGATCCGCGTTCTCCGGAGATTACCGGGGCCGGGATCAACCGCACGATCGTGCAGCGTGACGGCCAGCCCAACGGCGTGCTCGAGAGCGCCGGCTTCCGTGGCTGGGCCACCCAGATCATGCAGGCCCCGGCCGGGCACGTCGCCGGGCCCGCCACGATCGACTTCGACTACTGGTTCAACCAGTGGGAGGTGGAGGTCGCCGACGCCGACAGCATCTTCCACGTCTGGATCG
>JADZET010000431.1 GCA_020850375.1 Phycisphaeraceae bacterium
ACCAGCCACGAAGCATCGCTGGCGGCAGGCATTTCTGCCCCTTGCAGCGGCCGATGTCGCACTGTTTGATGTCAATCTGGGATATCCATCCGTGGCATTCCTGATCATTTCGAAGCTGATTTAACGAGCTTCTAACTATGCTTTAACCTACTGGTGATTCCATCTTTCCGTGCACGGGTATAGTTACACGTGTGCTTGGCGATCGTTTTGAAGTAGTTTCGATCGTTGCTTTTCGGGTTTTGGCGTCTCATGCAGACCTGTCGTCGCGTCACTCTTGAGGATCGATTCGAAGGCCAATACCGCGACAAGGTTATCAACGATGCGTGTTCGCGCAACTTGTTTTTGGTTTTCTGGATTTTCACACCTCTAAGGGAAGGAGAATCAGCATGAAGTCGGTTTACACGTTTGGCCTTTTGGCCTTGGTCGTGGCGGCGACGCCGGTGCTGGCGTCGGTGCCGTTCCCCGCTGGTGACAACATCGCCCTGAAGAACTCCAAGCGCGTCCTGCGTCCTGTCGTTCAGGACTATCGGATCGCCTGGGGCGACTTCGCTTTTGCCGACATCAACAACACCTGGGTCGTGGGTCACATCAACCTCTACAACACTCAGGACAATAGCCTTTTGGTGCTCGGCAAGGCTGGCGGCTCGCCCGCCGGCGCCGTCGTCGCGGATGAGCTCGCCTGGGTCGCCGGCTGGGCCCCCTGGACTCCGCAGATCGGCTTCGAGGGCGATTACATCGGCTACAACGAGCCGATCACCAACGGCGGCATCGTGTACCAGATCAGCACGGGCACTTTCACCCACATGGACAACCCGGGTGAGCAGTGGCACTTCGCTGACGTCAACGCCAACGGCATCCTGGCCATCCAGGACTGGGATCCTTTCGCGACCGTCAACGTCATCGACCCCGGCACGTTCGACGGGAGCGACGGCTCGATGGTCTTCCGCAGCGCCAACGCCAGCACCGAGTTCGGCACCGCCCCGCGCATGAGCGGCGACACCGTGGCCTACAACGACGACACGGCCTCGGACTACCGCCGCACCATGTACGACATCGGCACCAACACCGAGTCGGTCATCTGGACGTCCCCCAAGGCCAACGACCTCTATCCCCAGAAGATTCAGGTCGACAGCACCGGCAACAAGCTCGTCCTGGCCGTCCGTGACGAGGCCTCCGACGACGGCTTCGGCGGCAAGCTCACTCAGGTCATCGTCTACGACGTGACCGCGGGCACCTGGTCCACGCTGCTGAACTTCGAGGAGGGCGACGAAGAGCCCATGCTCGACGGCGACTACCTCGTCTGGCAGCGCAAGGTCGGCGTCGGCAACAATGACATCTTCGGCATGTACATCCCCAGCGGCCAGGTCTTCCACATCGCCCAGGGCGCCGCCAACGCCCAGTACCCCTGGGTCGACGGCGACACCGGCCTGGTGGCCTGGATCGAGCCCGACGGCAGCGGTGAGGACTACGCCTTCGACGTGCACTACACCTTCCTGCCCGCGTACGTTCCCGAGCCCGCCAGCCTCGGCCTGCTCGCCCTCGGCGGTCTGGCCCTGCTGCGCCGCCGGTAAGTCTCGACATCCTAATCCGAGGATGCTCTCGATCCCGACGCGGCTGGAGGTTAAACCCTTCAGCCGCTTTTTCATGCCGCCGCTCAGCGATCGGCCCATTCCGCCGCAAGCTTGCGGATCGCCTGCGGGTACGCAATGCACTCCTGCTCGAACACCCGCGCCGCCAGCGTGTCCGCCGTGTCCCCCGGCAGCACAGGACACGTTCGCTGCACGATGATCGCCCCCGTGTCATAGGTCTGGTCGCAGTAGTGCACCGTGCAGCCGGACTCCTTGCAGCCGGCCGCGAGGACCGCCTCGTGCACGTGATGCCCGAACATCCCCGGCCCTCCGAACCGCGGCAGCAGCGCCGGATGGATGTTGATCACCCGCCCGGCAAAGTCGTCGGGGATCACCAAAAGACTCAGGAACCCCGCCAGACACACCAGCTCCGCCCCTGATTGCCGGACGATCGGCCAGACCCCATCCGAGAACGCGTCAGGCCCCCGCCCCCGCCCCCGGAAGCTCGTCCGCTCGACCACGTGCACGGCCAGGCCGCGTTGCCGCGCCCGCTCCACGCCCGCCGCATCCCCGCGCGAACTGATCACGCAGACGATCTCAGCCGCCAGTTCCCCCGCCTCGATCTGCTCCGCCAGGTTGATGAGGGTGCGCCCCCCACCGCTGATCAGCACCGCCAGCCGCAGCGGCCGGGTCGATGAAGCCTTCGATGCGTCGCCGGTTTTCGCCATGATGCGGGTACGATACTCGCACGATGCCCGGCTCACCAGAACGACCCGCCGTGACGCGCCTGGCCCCCTCGCCCACCGGGGCGCTGCACCTGGGCAATGCCCGCACGTTCGTCCTGAACTGGCTCCTGGCTCGCCGACGCGGCTGGCGCGTCATCCTCCGCATCGAGGACCTGGACACTCCCCGCACCAAGCGAGGGGCCGACCAGCAGGCCCTCAACGACCTGCGCTGGTTAGGCTTCGACTGGGATGAGGGCCCCTACCGCCAGGCCCACGATCTGACCCCCTACCACGCCGCCCTGGCCGAGCTCGCCCGCCAGGGACGCGTCTACCCGTGCACCTGCTCCCGCCGAGAGATCGAGCTCGCCCAGTCCGCCCCCCACGAGGGCGACGCCGAGCCGCGCTACCCCGGTGTCTGCCGCCCGAAAGACACCTCAACCATCGCCTGGTCGCCCCGGGACGCCACCGCCTGGCGTGTCATCGTCCCCGACGAGCCCGTCACTTTCACCGACGAGCTCCGAGGCCCTCAGTCGATCAACGTCCAGGCCAGTGTCGGCGACTTTCTCGTCGCCACCAAGGCCCAACTCCCTTCTTACCAGCTCGCCGTCGTCGTCGACGATGCCCGCCAGGGCGTCACCGACGTCGTGCGCGGCAACGACCTGCTGGACTCCACCGCCCGCCAGATCTGGCTCCACCGCTGGCTCACCGGCACGGACGGCCCGCGCTGGTGGCACCTCCCGCTCGTCCGCGGCCAGGACGGTCGCCGCCTGGCCAAGCGCCACGGCGACACGCGCCTGGCGACCTATCGCCGGCTCGGGGTCCCCGTCCAGCGCGTCCTGGGCCTGATCGCCTTCTGGTCCGGGTTGAGCAAACATCGCGAGCCCCGCACGCTCGACGACCTGCTGGCCAACTTCGACATTGCTTCCCTTCCCAGGGCGGGCGAAGATGTCATCTTCACCCCGGAGGATCACGCATGGCTACTCGATCGATAATCCGCTGTCACCCCCCCACCGCCATCGTTTTGCTCGCGGCCTGCCTCCTCGCCGCCTGCTCCCGCACCGCCGCGCCGACCACGCAGCCGAGCGCCATCAAAGCCACGATCGCCGGCCAGCCGTTCACCCTCGAGCTCGCCCTCGATGACGCCGCACATTATCGGGGCCTGAGCGGTCGCTCCCACCTCGCCCCCGACGCCGGCATGCTCTTTGTTTTCGCCTACCCGCGCGAACTGAACTTCGTGATGCGCGACTGCCTGGTCCCCATCGACGTGATCTTTCTCAGCCCCGCGGGCCGGATCATCGAGATGCACGCCATGGTCGTCGAGCCGCCCGGCACGCCGGA
Source organism: Phycisphaeraceae bacterium (assembly GCA_020850375.1). Next base: position 3,632 of record JADZET010000431.1, read on the forward strand.
GCTGCAACTGACGCGGTATCCAAGCCGTTGGCCCGCCCAATACGCCCTGGAGCTGCCCGGCGGCAGCATCGAGCGTCTTGATCTCAAACCCGGCCAAAAGCTCGATTTACCTCTCGATTCCCTCAAGCCTCTTTCACCCTGACCCGATGATGGTTCCAGGTCGATCCCCGCGCCACAAGCGCCTCGCCCCTGGACCGTCATCGCATGCCCGCACCCGCCCTGAGCCTGATCGGTTCCTCGCCCGCCGCCCTGGAGCAGCCCTTCGTGCGCCAGGCCATGGACGCGTGGGGCCAGCAGGGTGATCGCCCCCCCATCGCCCCGATGAGCATTGCTGACATGCTCGCCCACCCTCAGTGGCTCAAGCAGACCGTCGGCCTGTGGATCGTCGTCCAGGCGGGCGACACGACGGATCAACTCGACGACCTGCTCGCCCTGATCGAAGAAAAGCGACTTCCGGGGGTGCTCTCTGAACCGGATGAAAAACGCCCTCCCGGCAGCGTCAGCGCCGAAGGCCTTCTCGTCGCCCCCCCCACCGCCGCGCCCGAGTGCCTCGTCGCGCTCCTGAGGGCGGCGTGCGTCCAGACCACAACGGTTCGTTCGTTGACCTCCGAGCTGAACCTCGCCCTGGCCAACCAGGCCGGCGCCTGCCGGCAGGTCCAGGCCATGGACGAGGAGATGCGCCTCGCCGCCCAGCTCCAACGCGAACTCCTCCCTGCCAAGCTCCCTGAGCTTCCGGGGGTCTCCTTCGCGGCCCTCTTCCGGCCGGCCACCTACGTCAGCGGCGACGTCTACGACGTCCGCGATCTCGGTCACGGCCGCGTGGGCCTGTTCCTCGGCGATGCTGTGGGACATGGCGTGCCGGCCGCGATGATGACCGTCTTCCTCCTCGAAGCCCTGCGTTCAGCCACCAGCCTAGCCGAGGCCACGCCCGGTCAGGTCCTGTCGTGGATCAACCTCCAGATGATCCGCCAGCAGACAGGCACGGTCCGCACCGCCACGGCCGTCTACGGCATCCTCGACACCGAGAAACGCACCCTCCACATCGCCCGCGCCGGCCACCCCGCCCCTCTGATCCTGCGTGCCGACGGCCAGACCGAGCTCCTCGAGCCCCAGGGCAGCCTCCTGGGCGTCTTCCACGAGACCAGCTTCGAGGAGCAGACCGTGCAACTCGCCCCCGGCGATCGCCTCTTGATCTACAGCGACGGCTTCGAGCTCGCCTTCCCCAAGATCGACGCCGCCGACGGCCGCAAGAAGGTCTTCAACCCCGACTTCGCCCGCCAGTTTCAGCACCTGGCCAAGGGTCCCATGAACGAGGCCCTCGAACTCCTCGCCGGCAACCTCGACCAGCAGATCGGCTCCCTCCACCAGATCGACGACCTGACCGCCCTGATGATGGCCGTCGAGGCGCATTCTCCTGAGAGTGCGCAGAGCTCACCCAACCAGACCACACGCGATCTGGCCTCCGCAAAATCCTAACCCACCCTTGTCTTGCTCCGTGCCCTCCGTGCTCTCCGTGGTGAAATCCGAAAGGATCACGCCACGAAGCCGGCATCGCGCAGTTTCTGGAGTGTGAGTCCGGGCTTCGCCCCCCCCGGCTCCTCCAGCACGCGCTGAAGCCAGCTCACGATCGTCTTGGCGATCATGTCCGCCTCGAGGTTCACCGGGTCGCCCACCTTCGCCTGTCCCAGCGTCGTCAAGCGCAGCGTCGTGGGGATCAACGCCACCTCGATCTCTGCCTTGCTCACCGCCGCGAGCGTCAGGCTTACCCCGTCGATCCCCACCGACCCCTTGGGCGTCATGTAGGACATCAGGTGCGCCGGCGGCTCGACGGTGACGCGCCACTCCTCCGGCTGCGCGATCACCCGCGTAATCCTCCCCACACCGTCGACGTGCCCCTGCACGAAATGCCCGCCGATGGGCGTGCTGGGCGTCAGCGACGTCTCGATGTTGACCGCGTCCCCGACCTTCAAGCTTCCCAGCCGCGTCTTGTCCAGCGTCTCCTTGATGACGTCGAAGCCCAACATGCCGGGCTTCTCACCGGCCGACGGCGCCAGCGTCAGACAGCACCCGCTGACGCAAACGCTATCCCCGGCCCCCGGAAGGGGATTGAAAACCAGCCCCGCCGGGTCGATGACCAGACGCACCCCGCCGGCCGTGGGTTTCAGGTCCGCCACGCGTCCTTTGCCGATAACAATGCCTGCAAACATGCCCGCCAGTGTAGGCCGCCGGCGTGCCCCTGCAACCGCCCCGCCGCCATCTTGGCCCCCCACCGCGCCGGCTGGTATCATCCGGAACTTTGCCCCCCCGGAAGCCCCGGAAGCCCCGGAAGGTTTGACTCCGCGAAGACTTACTCCGCCAAGGAATCTTGACCATGACCCCGCGCACCCACGACTGCGGCGCCCTCCGCCAGGACCACGTCGGCCAGACCGTCACCCTTGCCGGCTGGGTCAACAGCTACCGCGACCACGGCGGCGTCGTCTTCATCGACCTGCGCGACCGCAAGGGCGTCACTCAGATCGTCTTCCACCCCGAGAACGCCGACGCCCATCAACTCGCCAACTCTCTCCGTCATGAAGACGTCCTCGAAGTCACCGGCCAGTGCGTCAAGCGCGAGGCCGGCATGGAGAACCCACGCCTGGCCACCGGACAGATCGAGGTCCAGGCTAAGTCCGCCACGCTGCTCAACAAGGCCCAGACGCCCCCCTTCACCCCCGACGAGGCCGGCAAGGTCAACGAGGAGACCCGCCTCAAGTACCGCTACGTCGACCTCCGCCGCCCCCGGATGCAGGAAATCCTCGCCATCCGTCACCGCACGGCCAAGGTCATCCGCGACTACTTCGACGAGCAGGGCTTCCTCGAGATCGAGACCCCCTTCCTCTGCCGCAGCACCCCGGAAGGCGCGCGGGACTTCCTCGTCCCCTCGCGCGTGATCCCCGGCTCCTTCTACGCCCTGCCGCAGAGCCCCCAGCTCTACAAGCAGGTGCTCATGGCCTCGGGCTGCGAGAAGTATGTCCAGCTCGTCCGCTGCTTCCGCGACGAAGACCCCCGCGCCGACCGCG
>JADZET010000432.1 GCA_020850375.1 Phycisphaeraceae bacterium
CCACGCCGACGCCGATGTCCTGGCGGGAGCGCTGCGTGCTCAGAACGGACTTCAGGTCGATCCTCCCCGCACGGAACGTCTGCGCGATCAGGCCATCGCCCTGACGCTGCACGCCAAGTACACACCCACGGCGACTTCGCTGCCACCGATGACACCCCCCCTGTCGGCCAAGGCTTCCGCTCCGAATCCGATCAAGCAGGAGGGACGTTGATGTTCCAGTCGTCGCGCACCACGCGTCTGCTCATCATCGTGCTGCTGGGGGTCTTCGTCCTGGCCGCGATGTCAACCTGGTTCATGACCAGCAGTCGCGCCTGGGCCCTGTCGGCGGGCAATGACCTGCATCAGGCCAGGCAGTTCGTGCATCGCATCCGCGAACTACGCCAGCGGCCGCAGCGCGTGGCCTCGCAGGAACTGCTCGAGCCCGAACTGGCAAAGAAAATCGAATCCGCCGCCACAGCCGCGAACCTTGCCACCTCCGCCTTCGACCGCATCGAGCCTCAGAGCCCGCAGCGCGTCAGCAACACGCCCTACCTGGAACTGACCACGCGGCTGAGCCTGCGCCAGGTTCCTCTCGCGTCCCTGCTGGGCTTCCTGTACAACGTCTCGACCGACGAGGCGAACCTGAGCGTCAAGGAGATCCGCCTCTCCGCCCCGCGGAGTGACGCCGAAGCAGCCGGCGAGGCCTGGAACGCCGAGGTCGCCCTGGCCTACTGGATCTACGCACCGACCAACACCAACAACCGCTCCACGATATCCGCGCCATAAAGGATCACGATGCCACGGAATCCCCGGATGTTCTCCCGCCGACAGATGCTTTCGTGTTTGCGTTGGTTGGCGACACTCTTCTTGTCCGCCACTGTGGCCGCTGGCTGCCAGTCCACCGGAAAGACGCACCACACACAGCCGGCGACGCAACCGGCCACTCCGATCGTCGACACATCCCAGGCCAAATCCCTGACGCATCGGGCCAGGGAGCGGCTTGAGAAGGGTGACCTGACCGAGGCCGAGTCCGTGCTCCGCCGGGCCCTGGCGGCCGATGATTCCTATGGCCCGGCCCACAATGCCCTGGGCGTGCTGCATTACCGCCGGGACCAGTTCTATGCAGCCGCCACGGAGTTCGACGTCGCGGCACGCCTGATGCCCGACAGCCCCGAGCCGCGTCACAACCTGGGCATGGTCTACGAAGCCGTCGGCCAGCTCGACCAGGCCATCACCTGGTATCAGAAGGCCCTGGACCTCACGCCCCAGCGCTACGAGACCACGGCCAACCTCGCCCGCACCCGCTACAAACGCGGCCTCAAGGACGACGCCACACGCAAGCTCCTCGACCAGGTCATCGAGACTGACCCCCGCCCCGAATGGCGGCAGTGGGCCCAGAAGCAGAAAGCCCTCTGGTTCGACCAGACGCCGTGACACGTACACTCGATCATCCCGCCGTGTCTGTAATCACCTGGCTGCTGCGTCTGAGCTTGGCTGGGCTGTTCATCTACGCCGGAGTGGTCAAGGCCGGAGACCCACTGGCGTTCTGGAAGGACGTCCAGGGCTATCACCTCTTGCCCGAGCAGGTGGCCCTGGCCGTGGCCTTCTACCTACCGTGGTTGGAGATCCTATGTGGGGCGGCGTTGCTGACACCCTGGCTGCTCCGTCCGTCGCTGCCGATCCTCATGTGCCTGATGCTGGTGTTTATCGTCGCGCTGGCCAGCGCGTGGGTGCGCGGGATCGACCTGACCTGCGGGTGCTTTGGCCGGACGAGTTCCACGGAAGCGGGGACGTCCTACATCTGGTTGCTCGGCCGAGACCTGGTCATCCTGGGAGCCTTGGTCGCCACTGCCGTGTTCTGCAAACCAAGCCGACGGGGTCAGAAGCGAGAGTGGTTATGAGCACGGTTGCGCTTGGGGAGCTTAAGTCTTAGGTGCGGATCTGCCGCACCGCCGAGTTAACGACGAACCCCGCTGCCGAGAGGCTGTGGGGTTCTTTCGTTTTCGCGAGGAATCGCAAGGGGTTACGCGCTGCCCGCGTCGGGGTGGTCTTCGTGCGAGAGGGACATAGAGCGCGTCGTTGACGCCGTTCCGCCCACCGGGGGGCTCGTCTGGCCGAGAACTCTCTGTTTCTCTGTCGCCAAACCCCCTCCCAGTTAACAACCCGGTTGCATTCGCGCCCCGAGCACAACCATTTCGTGTGCGAACCCGGTAGTTAACAGATGAGGGGTCGACATGGTGTCGGCCCAGCATCCGGTTGCCACGCAACACGCCAGTCTCCGCAGGAGCGTGCGTCGTTGCGGGCATCGCCTCTGATGGATCGCACCGATGGCCAGCTGCATCGACCCAACGGACCCTGCCCACATGACCGCCGAGGAGCGCGTCGAGGAACTTGCCGCCATCCTGGCGGCGGGCGTGCTGCGGCTGCATCGGCGGGCGGTTGTCATAACCTCGGCATCGCCACCTGGGATCGTCTCGGATTCTTCGCAGTTTGGCCTTGATCCCTGCGCCGAAACGAGGCTTCATGGACAACGTGGTTAGCGATACCCGAGAGCCAGAGCATGGGGATGACAGATGATCCAGAGCACGAACATCGACATGGCGGGGCTGCACCGGATGACGCCGGGCCAACTCCGGGAGAAGTACCTGGAGGTCTTCGGCGAGCCGAGCCGGTCGGGCAACAAGGACTTCCTCCGCAAGCGCCTGGCCTGGCGGCTGCAGTCGCTGGCTGAAGGGACGCTGTCCGATCGGGCGCGGCAGCGGGCGGCGGAGCTGGCCCGTGACGCGGATATCCGCATGACCATGCCCCGTGTCCCACAGACGACTTCCGGGGCGGCCGAGCGTGTGCGACCAGCACCGGTGTCCGGGGATGCACGCCTGCCCATGCCCGGGACCGTGTTGGCACGGCAGTACCGCGGACGGGTCGTCGAGGTGACGGTCCTGCCCAAGGGGTTTGAATGGGATGGTCGGGTGTATCGCTCGCTCAGCGCCGTGGCCAAGGCTGTGACCGGGTCCCACTGGAATGGGCACCTGTTCTTCGGCCTCGCCCCCGGCCCCGGCCCCCGGAAGTCGAACTTGGAGTCAGCATGAGTAAGGCCAAGGGCAAAGCGTCGGGCGAGAGGCAGCAGGTCCGCTGTGCCATCTACACCCGCAAGAGCACGGAGGAGGGGCTGCAGCAGGAGTTCAACTCGCTCGACGCCCAGCGCGAGAGCGCCGAGGCCTACATCGCCGCCCAGAAGCACGAGGGCTGGACGTGCCTGCCCGACCGCTATGACGACGGGGGGTTCACCGGCGGCAACATGGACCGGCCGGCGGTGCAACGCCTGATGAAGGACATCGCGGCGGGCAAGGTCGACTGCGTGGTGGTCTACAAGGTGGACCGCCTGTCACGCTCGCTGATGGACTTCGCCCGGATCATGGAGACGTTCGATAACCATCACGTCTCCTTCGTCTCGGTGACCCAACAGTTCAACACGACCCACAGCATGGGCCGGCTGACGCTGAACATCCTGCTCTCGTTCGCTCAGTTCGAGCGCGAGATCATCTCGGAGCGGACGCGGGACAAGATCGCGGCGGCACGGCGGAAGGGCAAGTTCGCCGGCGGTAGACCCATCCTGGGGTACGACCTCTTGAGCAGCCCGGCGGGGCCACGCCTGGTGGTCAATGACGAGGAGGCCCACCGGGTGCGGGTGGTGTTCGATCTCTATCTCCAACATGGAGCACTGATCCCAGTCGTCCAGGAGCTGGACCGGCGGGGCTGGCGGACCAAGGCCTGGACAACCAAGGGCGGTAGGCAGGTCGGTGGTCTGCCGCTCGATAAGAATCTGCTTTATCGCCTGCTGACGAACGTGGTCTACGTCGGCAAGATCCGCCACCACGAGGAGGTTCATCCTGGGGAGCACACGGCCATCGTGGACGAGCAGGTCTGGCAGCGCGCCCAGGCGGTGCTGCAGCACAACGGCCGGACGGGCGGGACGCTGGTGCGGAACCGCTACGGGGCGCTGCTCAAGGGGCTGATCCGCTGTGCTCCCTGTGGGTGCGCGATGATGCACACCTACAGCGCCCAGAAGAACCGGCGATATCGGTACTACGTCTGCATGAAAGCCCAGAAGCGTGGTTGGAACACCTGCCCCACCAAGTCGGTGCCGGCAGGGGAGATTGAGAAGTTCGTCGTCGAGCAGATCAAGGCAGTGGGCCAGGACCCGGCCGTGCTGACCGAGACCGTCAGGCAGGCACAGCGCCAGGGCAAAAAGGCTCTGGATGACCTGCAGGCGGAGGAACGGGCCATCCTGAAGGATATGGCAAGGCTTGACGCCCGACTTCGGAAGCTGGCCTCAGGTGCGGCCACGCCGGAGTTGGCTGACACGCAGGAACGCCTTCACGCCTCCGAGCAGCGGGCCACTCAGATCCGGGCCGAGATCGTGGCGCTTGGCGGGGAGATGGTGAATGAAAGCGAGGTTCAGGCCGCGCTCTCGGCCTTCGAGCCAGTGTGGGACACGCTCAGTCCGCGCGAGCAGGCTCGGATCATCCGTCTGCTGGTCGAAAGAGTGGACTACGACGGCAAGGTCGGGACGGTCGCGGTGACCTTCCGGCCCAACGGCATCAAGACGTTCACCCAGGAGCTTGCGGAGACTACGGCATGACGGCAACACAGACGGGGCTGACGGTTCGCGCCCATGTGCACGTCACCCGCGCCGACCGCGGGCGGAAGCAGATGGTGATGGGCGAAGCGCCGACGCCGGCACCTGCCCCTGTCGGTCGCACGCCGCGTATCTCCAGGCTGATGGCACTGGCAATCCGGTTCGAGAACCTCGTGGCGAGTGGGGAAGTGCGGGATTACGCCGAGCTGGCCCGCCTGGGCCACGTGACCCGGGCGCGCGTCACGCAGGTCATGAACCTGCTCTGTCTCGCACCGAGCATCC
>JADZET010000433.1 GCA_020850375.1 Phycisphaeraceae bacterium
GCCGGGCTGCCGGACATACTTAATAAACTTAATTAATAAACCATCGGGAGGCAAGTCAATAACAATATATATTGTGTATTTATATTGCCGATTTGCGGCCGGCGGGGCGGGGGCGGCGGGCGGCGATAAAGGAGCGGACGCACAGGGCCAGGAGCAGGCCGCAGGCGACGGCCATGATCGCTTGCAGGGCCACGGCGGCGGGTCGGGCGATCTCGGCCCCCCCTGCCGCGGCGGCCAGGGTGCGGACGACCATGAAGCCGGGCATGGCCAGGCCGATGAGCGCCAGGACCGCCGCGGCGTGCATCGCGTGCCTGCGTGCGGCGGGCCTGACGATCGCGGCGACACCCGCCAGGGCGATGGCCAGGCCGAAGTAGGCCGGGATCAACGCCGTGGGCGATGCGTGGAACATCGCGAAGAAGGCCAGAGAGACGAGGATGAGAAAGACGCCGAAGCCGGTGACGGTCTGAGGCATGATCGGATCATCTCCAGCGGCGGGGAGGAACCAGGGTGCGGCCGCGAACGCGGCAGATCATAGGCGCGAGGGTCGCTGGCGAGCTAACGAATCCTCGCTCGGGGTCCTGTCCTCCTGGCGCACGGCCCGGCCGCGTCAAGCCTTGCCGTCGGGCTCGTCCCTGCCAGCCCGTGGGGGCATCGAGGGATCGTCCATCTGCCCGAGGAACTCGGGGAGCTTGAGCCCGGCGTTGCGGGCCACCTCGTGCAGCGGGGGCAGGACGCGGGCCAGGCCCGAGGCGAAGTCGGCCGTGCTGGTCTTGCCGTCGCCGTTCGCGCCGCCGTCCCAGACGGTGATCTTGTCAATCTTCAGCCCCGCGATGGCCTTGACCTGCTCCTGCACGAGCTTGGGCAGTTGCTCGGTGACCATCAGCAGCGACGCCAGATCCGCCTTGCCGCCGGCGGACTTGACGAGCTCGGCAAAGCCGTGGGCCTTCTGCGTGAGGATGGCCATCAGGCCCGCGGCCTCGGCCTCCATGACGGCGCGCAGGCCGTCGGCCTCGCCCTTCTTGGTCCGACGGGTCTTCTCGGCCTCGGCCTCGGCGAGGGTCTCGATGCGGCGTTTCTCGATCTCGGCGGGGACGACAATGTCGGCCAGCCGCGTGGCTTCCTCGCGCTTGGAACGCTGGCGCTCGGCCGACTCTTCCGAGGCATACGCCTCCTGCATGGCCTGGGCCTGCTTGACCTTCTCGGCCGCCACGGCGAGGCGCGTGGCCTCGGCCTCCTTCTCGCGGCGTGCGGCGTCGGACTGCGCGACCTTGATCTTGGCCAGGTTCTCGCCCTCGACGGCGGCGGCCATGGCCCCGGCCACACGGACGCGCTGCTCGCGTTCGGCGTCGGCCTTGCCGATCTCGCCGTCGCGGAGCTGCTGGGCGACCTTGATCTTGGCCTCGTTGATGGCGCGAGCCGCGGCCTCCTGGCCCAGGGCCTGGATGTAGCCCGACTCGTCGGTGATGTCCTGGATGTTGACGTTGATCAGGCGCAGGCCGATCTTCTTGAGCTCGACCTCCAGACCGTTGTAGATGTTCTCGACGAGCTTCTCGCGGTCGGCGTTGATGTCCTCGATGGACATCGTGGCGATGACCAGGCGCATCTGGCCGAAGATGATGTCCTTGGCCAGCTCCTGGATCTCGCCGAGGCTCAGGCCCAGGAGCCGCTCGGCCGCGTTCTCCATCACGCCCGGCTCGGTGGCGATGCCGATGGTGAAGGTTGACGGGGTGTTGACCCGGATGTTCTGCTTCGACAGGGCGCCCTCGAGCTTGATCTCGATGGGGATGGGCGTCAGGTCCAGGTAGGCGAAGTCCTGGATGATCGGCCAGACGAACGTGGCCCCGCCGTGGTAGCACCTGGCCGAGAGGCCGCCCAGGCCGGCCGACTTGCTGCCGCGGATCTTGCCGTAGACGACCAGGATCTTGTCCGACGGGCACCGCCTGAACCGCGAGGCGAAGGCGATCAGGGTGACGAAGAAGACCAGGACGGCGCTGCCGGCGAGGAACAGCCAGGCCATGTTCATGCTTGAACCTTCCTATCGAGCAAGAGGGGAGGAGGGTGACGGGTGTGGCGGCCTCAGGAGACCGCTTCGACCAGGAGCGTCTGCGCGTCGGCCAGGTCGATGACCTTGACGCGCGTGTTGGACGCGAGTTTCGATGTGCCGCGTGTGCACGCGGGCAGGGTGCGGAGGCTGCCCTGGACGACGATCTGGACCTGCCCGACGCCGCTCTGGGCGGGCGGGATGGCCATGTAGACCGTGCCGACGCCGCCCACGGCGTTGCGGTAGTCGAGCGTGCCCGAGTCGCGCAGGCCGAAGAGCGCCCGCATGAGGTAGTAGACGAGCATCATGAAGACCGCGCCGACGGCCACGGCGACGGCGATGACCGGGCCGATGCCTAGCCCGCCCTCGGTGGCGATGGCGCCGGCCCAGCCGAAGCCGGCGAAGAAAGCGGTGATGCTGCGCACCGACAGGACATGCAGCCCGCCGCCGTCGGCCCCGCCGGTGCTCGCGTCGGCGTGGACGTCGAAGCCGCCGTGGACCCCACCAACGTCCACGCCGTGGTCGCCGACGCCCAGCAGCAGCAGCAGCGACTGCACGATCAACACGAAGACTGAAAGAAGCCCGATGCCGTAGAAGATCTGTAGCTGCACGCCCAAGCCGTTCCACCAGTCGGTCATCGTATTTGCCTCCTGGAAAAGCTGAGCAAAAAGATCAGGGGATATTCTAACGCGAAACGATGCGGAGAGAGAAGGGACGCGTCAATAGACGTCCGTGTCCGCGCGCAACCACCGCCCAACGGACGGGCCAGCGAGTCGCGACGGCCGCTCCCAGGACCACCGGTTTAACTTCCGGGGGGGGTCAGCCGGTGATGATGCGGGCGATGTCCTGGTAAGTCACGATGATGAAGACGCTGCCGATCAGGGCCAGGCCGGCATAGAGGGCCCAGGTCTGGACGCGTTCGCTGACGGGCGAGCCCTTGAGTTTCTCGATCGCCAGCAGCACCATCAGTCCACCGTCGACGATGGGGATGGGCAGGAAGTTGATCACCACGAGGTTGATGCTGATCAGCCCCAGGAAGAACAGCAAGTAAGACGTGCCCTGGCGGATGACGCGGGTGCCGGTGTAGATAATGCCCACGGGGCCCTGGAGGTGTTCGACGCGGACGGTGCCCTGGAAGAGGCGGGCGAGGGTGAGGTAGACCTGGAGCATGGACTGGTGGGTCTTCTCCAGGCCGATGGACACCGCCTGCAGCGGGCTGCCGGCCTTGAGGATGACCAGCTCGTAGCGGAACAGCTCCGGCGGCAGCGGGGCCAGCCAGGCGTTCTTGGCCAGCTCGGCCGCGGTCGCGGCGTCGATGGACAGCGTGAGAGTCTCGGTCGGCGACTGGCTGAGGTTGAGCGCCATGCTCAGGCGGACATCGAAGCCGTTGGGATTCGCCGCGGCCTTTTCGTTAAGGCACCGCTGGATGTCGCTGAGCGTGGCCACGGGCTGGTCGTCGATCACCAGGAGGCGTGACCCCGGGGGCAGGTTGGACGCGGCCGCGGGCGTGCCGGGCAGGGCTGCGGCGAAGACCGGTGCGTCGCCGATGCCGATGGCGATGCCCAGCCGCCCCTTGACCGGCTCGGTGGGGGTGACCTCGACGAGCTGGCCATCGCGCAGGACGACGATCCAGAGCTTGGAGGCGGCCTCGCGGGTGATCTTGGGCACCTGGTGATAGGTCGGCCAATTGACCTCTCCGAGCTGGGCGAGGATGTCGCCTGCCCGGATGCCGACCTTCTCCGCCGGCTCGCCGGGCACGACTTCTTTGACGGTGACGGCCGGCTCTAACCCCAGCAGGTGCCGCACAAACGTGTCGCCGACCTGGGCGACCTCGAGCGCGGGATCCGCCGCCAGGGAGACGGTCACGGATGCCTGATCATCCGCCTCGGTGTCGGTGAAGGTCACGGGCAGCGTCCGCCCGGCCGACTCGGCGAAGATCTTGTTGAACTGGGTGTAGCCGTTCACTTTCTGCTCGCCCACCGCCGTGATGGTCATCCCGGGTCGGACGCCGGCCTCGGCCAGCTCCTTGGGCAGGGCCTGCGGGTCCATGTCCTCGGGCAGGATCAGCGACGCCGGCGCGTCGAACCCGAGCCAGAGCAGGCCCTGGACCGCGGCCGGGCCGGGCACGGGCGTCATGTCGTAGTCGAGCTTCTGGCCGTCACGGTCGACGGTCAGGCGGATGACGCGCCC
>JADZET010000434.1 GCA_020850375.1 Phycisphaeraceae bacterium
CCACCTCGCTGGCGATCATCCACGGCATCGTCGGCCAGGTCTTCCTCTGCCTGCTCGTCCTGATCGCCGCCGCCACGAGCCGGTGGTGGATCGAGCACGCGTACCCCACCGGCGACGACGTGCCGACTCCGCAGCAGGTCCAGGGCCTGCGGCTGACGTCGATCCTGCTGCTGGGCGTGCTGCTGGTCCAACTGACCCTCGGCGCGATGATCCGCCACACGCAATCCACGCTGGCCATCCCCGACTTCCCCGCCAGTTACGGCCAACTCCTGCCCCCCCTGAGCGAACCCGGCATCGCCGCCGCCACGCAGCGGATGATGGGCGAGGTCCCGCCGGGTTACCTCTACCCCTCTCCGTCGCAGGTGCTGGTGCACTTCACCCACCGCGTCTGGGCCGTCGTCGTCCTGCTGACGGTCGGGATCATGCTCCTGCAGATCGCCAAGTCGAAGGTCAAGCTGTCCCCCCTCTTGCGCCCGGCCGCGGGCTTGGGCGTGCTCTTGATCATCCAGATCACCCTCGGCGCCGCCGTCATCTGGGCGGCCGACCTGACCGGCCACCCCGAGATCGCCACCAGCCACCAGGCCCTGGGCGCGATCCTGCTGGCCTGCGCCGCCCTGTTGGCCTTCCGCATCCACCGGGCCTACCCTTGGACGGACCCGATGATGCTTGAGACACTCCCACCCCTTCGGCCCTTCGCGGCGATGGAGCAGCCCTCGGCATGAGCCGTCGCCCCACCTCAGACGTGACCGTCCTCGAGCCATCCTCTACCCCGGAAGTTGCCGCACAGGCCGCTCGGGCCAGGGCGCAGTACGCGCCTCCCCCGCCGCTGCGCTGGCCCAACCTCCGCGACACCGTGAGCCTCACCAAGCCGCGCATCGCGATGATGGTCCTGATCACCGCCTACATCGGCTACGTCCTGGGCCTAAGAGCCCACAACCTTACTGGCTCCTGGTTCCTGCTGACGATGATGCTACTGGGCACGGGCCTGAGCTGCATGGGCGCCGCCGCGCTCAACCAGGTCGTCGAGCACGACACCGACGCGATGATGCGCCGCACGGCCGACCGCCCCATCGCCAGCGGGCGCGTCAGCACGCTCCCGGGGGCGATCTGGGGCCTGTTGCTGTCGATCGCCGGCGTCGTCACGCTGGCCTACGGCGCCACCGCGGCCGCGGCGATTGTCTCGGCGCTCACCATCGTCAGCTACGTCCTGATCTACACGCCGCTCAAGCGGATCACTTCACTGAGCCTGGTCGTCGGCGCCGTCCCGGGGGCGCTCCCCCCCGTGATCGGCTACGCCGCCGCCACCGGCACGCTCGGCCGCGAGGCCTGGGTGATCTTCGCCATCATGTTCATCTGGCAGGTCCCCCACTTCCTGGCCATCGCCTGGCTCTACCGCGAGGACTACGCCCGGGCCGAGTTCCCCATGCTCGCTGTCCTCGACCCCGCGGGAGGGTCAACCTTCCGGCAGATGCTGCTGTGGTGCGCCCTCTTGCTGCCGGTGGGGATGCTGCCGACGGTCCTGGGCTTTTCCGGCACGATCTACTTTGTGGTGTCACTGCTCCTGGGCCTGGGCTTCCTCGCCTGCGGCGTCGCCGTCGTGATCGGCCGGCAGGCCAAGCAGGCCCGCCTGATGTTCATCGCCTCGCTGTTCTACCTCCCGCTCGTCCTGGCGGTGATCGTGCTGGACAAGGCCTGATCAATACAGTTCACCACGGAGGACACGGAGATCACAGAGGAGAAAGACAGAGAAAAAGAATGAATCCGTATCCAATCTCTGTGTCTTCTCCGTGCCCTCCGTGTCCTCCGTGGTAAAACTTTTTCTTCCTCACTCGCATGACCACGCTCACCCCCACCCAGACGTCCGCCGTGAAGGTCAGCGACCTGTCCTTCGCCTACCGCGCCCAGCGCAGACGCGGCGAGACCGGCGGCATCATCCAGGCCCTCGACCATGTGAGCCTCGAAATCCTTCCCGGGGAGATCTACGGCATTCTCGGCCCCAACGGCTCGGGCAAGACCACGCTCTTCCAGATCCTCGCCACGATGATCCCGCTGCCCGCTTCGGCTTCAACCCCCGGGGGCGGGGCCGGGGGCGGAGGCGGTGTTCTGGAGATCTTCGGCGTCGACGTGCGGCGCGAGCCGGACCGCGTGCGGGAGATGCTCGGCGTGGTCTTTCAGTCCCCGAGCCTGGACCTGCGCCTGACCGCCCGCGAGAACCTCTGGCACCACGGCCGGCTCTACGGCATGAGCAGCGCCGAGTTGCGTGAGCGAATTGGTGCCGTGCTCAACCATCTTGGCCTGTCCGACCGGACGAATCAGCGGATCGACGAGCTCAGCGGCGGCCTGCGGCGGCGTGTCGAGATCGCCAAGGCCGTCCTGCACGGCCCGCGCCTCTTGCTGCTGGATGAGCCGACAACCGGCCTCGACCCCACCTCCCGCCAGGAGCTCGGTCAATACCTCCGCATGCTCCGCGACCAGGACGGCGTGACCATCGCCCTGACCACGCACATCATGGATTTGGCCGAGCTCTGCGACCGCCTGGCCGTTGTCGCCGGCGGGCGCATCCTGGCCGTCGACACCCCCCGGAAGCTCAAGTCCCGCGTCGGCGGCGACGTGATCTGGATCGAGCCGACGTCCACGATGGAGGCTGCGGCTGTGCAGGCCCTGTGCGGGACGATCGCCGAGCGCTTCGCACCCTGGCCCCCACACGGCGAGCCCCACCTGGCCGACGGCAGGATCAAACTCCAGACCACCGACGGCCCCAAGCTCCTGGCGAAGCTGGGCGCCGACTTCGTGGACCAGTTCGAGTCCATCAGCCTCGGACGCCCCACCCTCGAGGACGTCGTGACGGCCATGAGCGCCTGACCGCTCTCACACGGGCGACATGCGCCCGGCGTAGGGCACGCATCCTGCGTGCCGAATTATGTCTTCTTCCTTCTAGCCTTCGGCACGCGGGATGCCTGCCCTACCTCTTGTCCTGCCCCGCGTAACTCGGCGAGAGTTGGTGGATCACCTGCCGGATGCCCACCGGCTCGAGCGCGGCGTCCGACAGACCCAGCTCCACGCACGTCTTGGGCATGCCGTAAACGGCACACGTCTCCGCCGCCTGGGTGAGGATCATCCCACCGGCCGCCCGCACCGCCCTCGCCCCCTCGCTGCCGTCGCGGCCGATCCCGCTGAGGACCACCGCCAGCGTGGCTCTTCCGTAAACCTGGGCCGTCGAGCGCAGCAGCTCGTCAGCCGAGGGTTTAAACAGCAGCGCCTGCGGCTCCTGACTGATCTGGATCTTGGGCGCATGGCGTGAGCCGACGATCCGCATGTGCTGCTGGCCGCGCGCCACGTAGACCACGCCGGGGAAGATCGGCATCCCGTCCTCGGCGTGCACCACGCTCAGGGCCGACATCTGGTCCAGCGAGACC
>JADZET010000435.1 GCA_020850375.1 Phycisphaeraceae bacterium
CGACGCCAGCGTCATCGAATCCCCCAGCCCGATCCCCAGCACCAGCGCCACCCCCCGCCCGATCACGATCCCGTCCGCCGTCGAACGCAGCCGGTCAAAACTCCCCTACGTAAGCTTATGCCCGATCGTCGTCACCCGTTGCTGCTGCTCGGGATCCACGCCCAGCACCGACAGCGTCATCGTCTTGGTCCCGTACGTCGCGATCGCGTCCCCGTACACCTCCGGCGCCACCGCCGTCACCCCCGGAAGATGACGCAGTTTTCGGGTCAACCCCTCGGCGTTGCGGATCTTCTTGACCTCCTCCCGCGGCCGAACGTTCCTCAGCACCAACAACGCGTCCGCCTCCGGATGCGCCATCTCCAGGATCGGCGTCCGCGTCTCGCGCGGCTCGTCATTGACCACCACGTGCCCCGACGACTCCACCGTCTCGATGATGAACTTCTCGCTGAAACCCCGCATCATCGCGAACATCGCGATGAACATCGTCACGCTGATCGTCACCCCCGCCAGGCAGACGATCGTCTGCCGCTTGTGCGCCATCAGATACCGCATCGAGATCCGCCAAAGCATGCGCAAAACTCCGCCAAGGCCCCCGGGGTCATTTGGCGATTTGGCGAACAAGTGATCTGGCGATGGACGGATTGCCGGGCTTCCAAGCCGGGCCCTTTAGGCCCGGATCTCTTTCATCGCCAAATCACTCCATCGCCAAATCGCCAAATCAATTGAACCCCCTCATCGCCTTCTCCACCTCGGGCCTGTTCAGCCCCGCCGCCTGCCGCGGGTCCATCTCCGTCACCCGCACACGCCGCCCCTCGCGCAGCCCGTCCGGCGGGCTGATCACCACCCGCTCATCGCCCGCAAGCCCCGACACGATCTCCACCCGCTCGACGCTCCGCAGCCCCACCTCCACCCCCACCTTCACCAGCCTCCCCTCACGCACGACCCACACCTCCCCCTGCCTCACCGCCTGGGCCGGCAGCACCATCGCCTCCTCCTTCGCCTCGACCACGAACGCCAATTCCCCCGTCATCCCCGCCGAAAATCCCCCGTCCGCCAACCCCACCGCCACGTCCACCTCGAACGTCCGCCGCTGCGCGTCCGCCTTCGGATAAATCCGCTTGACGCTCCCCTCAAATAACTTCCAGGGGTACGCGTAGAGCGTCATCGTCACCTTCTGCCCCAGCGTCACGCCCGTCTTGTCCTCCTCATCCACCGCCGCCCTCATCACCAGCGCCCCGGGCCGCACGTCCGCCACCACCAGCAGATCGTCATTGACCCGCACCCGCGTCCCCACCGGCGTCGGCCGATC
The DNA here is from genome assembly GCA_020850375.1 of Phycisphaeraceae bacterium. The sequence goes on from JADZET010000435.1 coordinate 1,310, forward strand.
CAGCACCACCCCCTCGATCGGGCTCCGCAGCGTCTGCTGGTCCAGGTTCCACTGCGCGATGTCCATCGCCGCCCGTGCCACCGTCAGGTCGCGCTGCAGCTCGAGCTTGCGCGCCTCCCGCCTCGCCTTGATCGACTCGACCAGGCTCCAGAGCGATTGCCGCCGCTCACTCGTGCGGTCGAAGTCCGACTGCGACGCCGACCCGGTCTTGTACAGCCCCGCCAGCCGCTCATACTCCCGATCCGCCACCGCGAACTGCTCCTCCGCCGCCCGCAGGTTCGCGTTGAACTCCGCCAGCACCGGCGATGAATCCTCCGCCGCCAGCCCCGTCCTGAGCGTCAGGTCCGCCTTCGCCTGGCTGTAGCGCATCTCCAGCGCCTCGTCCCGCACGAACGCCAGCTTCTGCCCCGCCTGCACCACCGACCCCTTGTCCACCGACACCTCGGTGACGAAACCCTCCACCCCTGCCCGCACCGGATACTCCCGGTCCGGCAGGAGCGTCCCCGTGGCATAGAACGCCTCGACCACCGGCCCACGCACCGGCGACGTCACCGTCACGCGCGACGCCCACACGCCGGCCGACACCATCCACGCCCCAACGCCCACGGCCATCACCACCACCGCGCCCCTCCCCCACCGCCACAGACCACGTGCCATACGTCTTGTCATAGGAACCCCATTGTAGAGCCGAACGCTCTCCCGTCGCGGGCCGCCCAGGAATCACCAACCAATAAACGGTGTCGGATACCGTTTTTTTTACTGTCATCTTGAATCTCACCAAAAATCCACGCAAAAACCGCAAAAAATAGCATAAAAACCCAGCCCGATCCATACTCCATTGAAAAACAGTGTCGGATACCGTTTTCGCGGGTACCCTTTTCGGTCCCCGTTTTGACTCTCGCCGACATGTCGTTATTGTCCACGCATGGCCCGCCCCCGTCGCATCGACATCGCCGGATATGCGTACCACGTCCTGAATCGCGCCGTCGCCCGTCGAAAGATCTTCCATCAGGACGCGGACTACGCGGCCTTTGAGGAGGTCCTGGCCGAGTCCGTCCAGCGGTCCGCCGGCGGCGTCAAGCTCCTGGCCTACTGCCTGATGCCCAATCATTGGCACCTGGTCATCCACCCCACCCGTGACGGAGCGATACGTCCCTTCATGCAGTGGCTGACGCTCACGCACACCCAACGCTACCGGGCCGCGCACAACTCCGTCGGAGACGGCCCGATCTATCAGGGCCGCTACAGATCCTTCATCATCGAGGGGGAAGCCTACCTCTGCAGTGCCTGCCGGTACGTCGAGCGGAACGCCATGCGTGCCGGCCTGACGCGCGCCGCCGACGCCTGGCCATGGTGCAGTCTCTGGCGGACAACTCGTGGAAACGCCGACGCACAGGCCCTGCTGGCGCCATGGCCCACCGCCTCCGGCCGACCAAGGGACTGGCTCAAACGTGTCAATCAACCCGAGACTCAGCAGGAAATCGAGGCCCTCCGCATCGCGGCGCGGCGGGGGCGCCCCTGGGGTTCAGCCGACTGGACCGAACGAATGGCCCGTCGCCACAATCTTGCCAGCACCCTGCGTCCGATCGGCCGCCCCAAGTCCCACCCCCCCGCACAGCCCTGACGAACAAACCGGTGTCGGATACCGTTTTCACCCTCCTCGCTAAAAATTCCCACAAAATTCGCCATAAACCGCATAAAAATCCAACCTAATCTCTCCTCCATTGAAAAACGGTGTCGGATACCATTTCCTACGGATACCGTCCGTTTCCTACCGTTTCCGCCTCCACGTCGTCCGACACCCCTTCACGGCACAACCCCACCCCACGCGCCTAGACTTCCCGGCCCTCCTCCACCAAGGACCAAGGAGTCCCCCATGCCCGTCCTCCGCCCCGCCCACCAGCGCGGCCAGACCGAGATCGGCTGGCTCCACAGCCGCCACTCCTTCTCCTTCGGCGACTACTACGACCCCAAGTTCATGGGCTTCCGTCGCCTCCGCGTCATCAACGACGACACCGTCGACCCCGGCCAGGGCTTCGGCGCCCACAGCCACCGCGACATGGAGATCATCTCCCTCGTCCTCGCCGGCGCCCTCGAGCACCGCGACAGCCTCGGCCACGGCGAAATCCTTCGCCCCGGCGAGGTCCAGGTCATGTCCGCCGGCCGCGGCATCCGACACAGCGAGTTCAACCCCTCCCC
>JADZET010000436.1 GCA_020850375.1 Phycisphaeraceae bacterium
AGGTGCAGGTCCACCGGCCGATCACCGATGTTGCACCCGCCCGGCATCGACACCCGGGCGTACCCTCGCTTGGCCAGGAGCGGCCCGAGCACGCACACGCTCGCCCGCATCGTCCGCACCGTGTCGTAAGCCGCCTCGCTCTTGGACGGGTCCTTGACCACCATCCGCACCGTCTGGCCCATCTCGGGCCGGTCTCCGGGCTCGAAGCCCACCTCCGCCCCCAGGTCCCCCAGCACCCGGGCCATGTTGCGGATGTCCGCCAGGTCCGGCACGTCGCGCAGCACGACGGGGTCATCCGTCAGCAGGCAGGCCGCGAACTGCGGCAACGCCGCGTTCTTGGCCCCGTGAATGCGCACCCTGCCCCGCAGCCGTTTACCGCCTCGAATGACGAATGCATCCATGCCGCATGTTTTCCCAGAACGTGACGTTGCGGGCAAGGGGCGGGGGTCGCCTGACCAGTTAGACTCACCCCCGGCCATACCTCACCCATAAAAGATGGTAAAACTCACGGCGCACACGCCATCCGCCACCCTCGGAATCTCGCCATGGACCTCGCCTCCCTTCTCCGTGACATCCCCGACTGGCCCAAGCCCGGCATCGTCTTTAAGGACATCACCCCGCTGCTGCGTAACCCCGCGGGCCTGGCCATGGCCGTCGAGTTGATGGCCAATCCCTTCCGGGGGCAGGGCGTCGAGCTGGTCGTTGGCACCGAGAGCCGGGGCTTCATCTTCGGCGTCGCCGTCGCCCAGGCCCTCTCGGCCGGCTTCGTCCCCATCCGCAAGCCCAAGAAGCTCCCCTCCAAGACCGTCGGCATCGACTACGCCCTCGAGTACGGCACCGACCGTCTCGAGGTCCACACCGACGCCGTCCAGCCCGGCCAGCGCGTCCTGATGGTCGATGACCTCCTGGCCACCGGCGGCACCATGGCCGCCTCCTGCCAGCTCATCCAGGGCCTGGGCGCCAAGCTCGTGGGCATCTCCGTCCTGATCGAGCTGACCTTCCTCCCCGGCCGCGATCAGCTCACGAAGTTCGCCCCAGTCCACTCGGTCATCAAGGTCGCCTAACCGCCATGTCCGTCCCCCGACGCAGCCGCTCGAACGCCGCCTCCGCACCCTCGCACGTGCGGCCCGATGGCTACTGGGCCCTGGCCCAGACGCCGCTGCAGTCCCTCTTCTTCCTCCTGCCCCTCTTGGTCATCTACGAGATCGGCACGCTCTTCTACGTCTCCGACGCCGCCGGCGGCGCGACCCGCCACATCCTCGCCCACTCCATGCTCCGACGGTTCTTCGAGAACCTCGGTGTCGGCGAGGGGGCCTTCTATCTTCCGGGCCTGATCGTCCTGGTCGTCCTGCTCTGCCTGCACGTGACCCGCAAGGATTCCTGGAAGCCCAACCTGCACCTCTACCCCTGGATGGGCCTCGAGTCCCTGGCCCTGTCGCTGCCGCTGTTCATGCTCATGCTCGTCGGCTGGGGAACCGCCACGCCCCAGTCCGCCGTCGAGGCCATGAACCCGCCCATCCAGTCCATCTCGCACGCCGGCTCGCCCGAGCTCTCCTGGCAGGTTCTCCTGGTCTACTCCACCGGGGCGGGCATCTACGAAGAACTGCTCTTTCGGCTGATCATCATCGCCCTGGTGCACATGGTCCTGGTTGACCTCCTGGCCCTGCCCCTGAACGTCGGCGCCATCGGCGCCGTGGCCGTCTCGGCCGTGCTCTTCGCCCTCTACCACTTCGGCCCGGAGAACCCCTTCGACGCCGGCCGGTTCGTCTTCTACTGCATGGCCGGGGCCTACTTCGCCATGGTCTACCTGCTCCGCGGCTTCGGCATCGTCGCCGCTTGCCACGCCTGCTACGACATCCTCGTCGTGGCCATGCAGGTCTACCAGCAGCAGCACGTGCAGTAAGTCCTTTGTTGCCGGATATTTCTGTCCTCTGTCGCGGCTGTGCCTCTTTGCCGCCGGCCCACTTTCCACTACCATGCTCGCCCCCCCCGGAAGTTACTCCGGTTTATCAGGAGCGATGCCATGACTCAGCAGAAAGCCACCAACATCACCTGGCACGACGGCGCCGTCACCCCCGCCGAGCGTCAGAAGAACCTGGGCCAGAAGGGCGTCACCCTCTGGATGACCGGCCTGTCCGCCAGCGGTAAGAGCACGATCGCCGTCGCCCTCGAGCAGGTCCTGCTCCAGCGAGGCAAGCACGCCTACCGCCTCGACGGCGACAACATCCGCCACGGCCTGAACAAGAACCTGGGCTTCAGCGCCGAGGACCGCGCCGAGAACATCCGCCGCATCGGTGAGGTGGCCAAGCTCTTTGCTGACGCCGGCCTGATCGCCATCACCAGCTTCATCAGCCCCTACGCCACCGACCGCGACAACGCGCGGAAACTCCACGACGACGCCAAGCTGCCTTTCATCGAGGTCTACGTCGATTGCCCCCTCGGCGAGGCCGAGAAGCGCGACCCCAAGGGCCTCTACAAGAAGGCCCGCGCCGGCCAACTCAAGGGCTTTACGGGCATCGACGACCCCTACGAGGCTCCCAAGAATCCCGAGCTGCACCTCCGCACGGACCAGCTCTCGATCGAGGAATCCGTCGAACAACTCCTGACCCTGCTCGAGTCGCGCGGCCTGCTGAGCGCTTAGTCAACTGAGCGATTGACCTCCACGTCAAACCGATACCCCACCTCGCGCAGCGTCACGACCCACCGTGGCCGGGCCGGGTCGTCCTCGATCTTCTTCCGCAGCGTGTTCACGCACCGGTCCACGCTCCGGCCCGTCACGAACACGTTGTACCCCCAGACCTGCCGCAGGATCTCGTCGCGCGTCATCGCCCTGCCCGTCCGACGCACGAGCAATTCCAAGAGCGCGTACTCCTTGGGCGTCAGCTCCACGGCCTCCCCCTCGCGCAGCAGCCGCCGCGACGCCACGTCCAGCTCGAACGTCCCAAACGCATACGTCTTGCCCGCCGGCTCCCGCGCCCGCCGCAAGTGCGCCTCGCACCTCGCCAACAGCTCCCGCACGCTAAAGGGCTTGGTCAGGTAATCGTCCGCCCCGAGGTTCAGCCCCAGCACGATGTCCGACTCCTCCCCCTTGGCCGTGAGCATCACGATCGGCATCGTCAGCCCCTGCCCGCGGATCAGCCGGCAGATCTCGTACCCGTTGACCTTCGGCAGCATGATGTCCAGCACGATTAGGTCCGGCCGCGACTCGACCGCCGCCCGCAGCCCCGCCTCCCCGTCGGCCGCCAGGGCCACGCGATACCCCGCCAGCTCGAAGTTGTCCCGCAGCCCCCGGCGCATCGCCGGCTCGTCCTCCACGATCAGGATCGTTTCACCGGCCATGGCTCATCCTTGCCCCAGGTCCATGGTGCTCTTCTTCGGCAGACGCAGCTGGAACGTGCTGCCCTGGCCCTCGACGCTCCTGACCTCCACCGTCCCGCCGTGCGCCGTCATGATGAACCGCACCACGCTCAACCCTAACCCGCACCCGCCGGCCGTGCGCGACAGCCGCTGGTCCACCTGGTAGAACCGCTCGAAGACCCGCCGCACCGCCCGCCGCGGGATGCCCACGCCGTGGTCGGTGACCTCGATCCCCACGTCCAGTCCCAGGTCCCTGGCCCGCACGTGGATCCGCTTGTCCTGCCCGCTGTACTTGAGCGCGTTGTCCAGCAGGTTCAGCACCGCCGTCGTCAGCGCATCGCGATCGCCGACCACCCCCGGAAGATGCTCATCGACCTCCACAGTCAGCGCCCCGCCCGACGCCTCGATCCGTTCGTGCACGCTCTGCACGGCCGCGTCGATCACGTCCGCCACGGCCACCGGCTCCATCACGAACGCCTGCTTGTTCCGCTCCATCCGGGAGAAGGCCAGGAAGTTGTCGATCAGCCGGCACAGCCGCGTGTTCTCCCGGGCGATCAGCCCCAGGTACTCCGCCGCCTGCCGCTCGTCCCGGCACCGCCCGTCGACGAGCGTGTCGATCAGCACCCGCATCCCCGCCAGCGGCGTCTTGAGCTCGTGCGAGACGTTGGCGATCAGGTCGTTCTTGAGCCGCGCCAGCCTGACCTGCTTCTGCAACGCATACCCCGCCGCCGCCGTCGCCACGCCGATGGCCAAGAGCGCCAGGATGCCCACCCACACCAGCACCAATTCCTGCCGGTGCGCCGCGGCGGCGAAGAGGCTGTCACCCTCGAGGCGCAGCGACAACTGCCAGCCGGGCAGAAAGTCATCCATCGCCACCCACGCCAACGCGTCCGGATCCTGCGACGCGCCCGGCGGCAGCAGATCCAACGTCGTCCCCGTCAGCCCCAGCTTCCCGCTCAGCCAGGGACCGAACTGATCGACCAGGTGATCCTGCCGGATCAGTCCCACCATGCGATGATCGCTCGAAGCAACCCGCCAGACGCCCTTGACGCCGCTGGGCGCAGGCCCGTCGGCATCGGCCTCAAGCCGTTTGTGCAGGTATTCGTCCGCCAGCTCCTCCGCGGTTAACCACCGCCGAAGCTCCGGCCGATCCGTCGCGCTGAGCAACTCGGACAACAGGAACCGACGCTGGAATGCCGGCATGGACGGCGTCACCCGGTAATCCACCATCGCCACCAGCCGTGACAGGAGTTCGGCGTGCTCCGGCGTGTCCGGCGGCGCCGTCTGAAATCCCAGCAACAGGGCGTTGGGCGCGATCAACCGCCCCTGGTCGTCGGCCGCGCCCTTGGCCGAATCGAGCGATTCAGAAATCAGGTCCATCGCCTCGCCCCGCCGGCCCACGTGAATCAGGCAGCGAATCCGCGGGATCAACGTCCGTGCAATCTGTGCGAGGTTATCCGGCTTCGCCCCGCCGGCCTGGATCTGCTCGTACGCCTTCAGAGCCAAAGCGTAATCGTGCTGCTGGAACTCAAGGCGCTCCGCCTCCAGCCAAGCTGGGGATGGATCGTCCCTTCCCAGGTCGGGACGGAGTTGGGGATACGCAAAAGAGCCGTTCTCATCAAGGACCACGACGGCGTCGAACATCGGACGGTCCAGGCACGCGCGAAACACCTCCGCCGCCGCGAGAGAAGGAGGCATCGTCAGTTCCCCCCGCCGCTCATCCCACCACTGCCGCGCCCATTCCGGCGCGGGCGACAATTGCCGCCGGTACACCTCCGCCAGCCTCTGCCGCACCGCCAGGCGCTCGCTGCCCACGGCCCGGCTCAGGAACCACAGCACGCACGCGCTGGGCACCACCGCCATCGTCACCAGCAGCGCCAGCACGGGCCAGAGATCCCTTCCGGGGTTTCCGGGGTTTCCGGGGGCTGGTCCCGTGCCGACGCGCCTGGTTCGCCGAAATAGACCCATCATGGTCCGACATCCATGCGGTGAGAGTTACTGAACTTGCAGGCTCTGGATGACCTCGTCCATTCCCGCTCGCATACTCTCGAACTCGTCCTTCTCGATCCGGAACACGAACCAGTAGATCTGTTTGCCCAGCAGGTACGTCCGGTACTCGACCATTGATCGACCCTTGTCCATGTAGTCCGCGACATAGCTCGCCGCCGGCCGTCCGCCGATCGTCGACTCCTTCCAGCTCGCATCCCGCACGACGTAGTTCTTGAAGTACCCCTTGAGCGTGCCAATGTCCGCCTCGGCCACTTTCCGCGGCGTGTCCATGCCCGGCGGCAGCTCCGGCGTCGCCATGATGAACACGGCCCAGGCCCGCTGCCCCGGCGGCAGGATCTGCACCGTCATCTTGTCGCTCGAGCTCGGCGCTGCCTGCTCATACACGTCCCACCCCGCCGGCACGCAGAACGAAGCCGCTTCATTCTTCCACGTCGCCGGCTCATCCTTCCGCACGGTGGCGCTGACCAACTCCATCACGGCCTGACCCGCGTCATACTTCACAAGGTACTTGTGCTCATCGGCCGAGAACCACAGCGTGTGCCTCAGCGCGACAACCTGCCCGGACTTGATCGACAGCTTGACCTTGTAGCAGTCAAACGTCCCGGCCGGCACGCTGACCGTCTCCTTGCCCAGCACGTCGATATCGCACTCCACGACCACTCCGCCCTGGATCGGGTAGATTGGAAACTTGGTTGCATAGCCCTCGGCCAGCGGCAGACGGCGGATCAGGTACAGCGCCTGCTCGTTGTCAAAGACCGGCTCCTCCAACGCCGTCTGGCTTGCTCTCTCCTGCCCGTCGGATGACTTGATCTTCAGGGCCACCTGCTGCGGCGAATAGTCGGCAATGAATTCCCCCATGTCGTTTTGGGTCACACCCATGATGGGCAGGAAGCTCTCGCGCTCCGCGTCCACTCGGGTGTACTGCAGAGCGTTGTTGATGGTGACCACCTGATTGGCTTCGATCCGCCAAGCCGGCCTGCCCGCGACCTCCACCGCCCGAGCCGTGTACGTCAGCGTCCCGATCTCCATCCCGGTCGGCATCGCCACCCGCAGCGACATCCGCTCGCCATCCACCCACGGCGCAGGACCGATCTGAAGGGGTCGCGCCGCTGGCTCGGACGCTTCCGCCGACGCTTCGTTGATCCGCCGGGCCCGGTCCGACAGATCCTGCGGGATCGGCGTGGGCTGGCCGTCGGCCGACTTGGTAGCGAACAGAATGACATAGCGGCGAGCCGGCCTGCCCGAGGGCGTCGCGAAGTTCTGGTAGCTCGGGCTGTTGATCCCGACCCAGTAGACCTTGCCCGGCTCGAGCCTGACCGACAGCGTGCAGGTGGTCCTGTCCGCGTCGTAGCGGGGCTTGCCGATGGTTTGGGGGAAAGTCTCTCCTCCGCCCGTCCAGGACCAGCTCCCGTCAAGCATCGTCTGGCTGAACGTGGCCGTGATCGCTTTCAGGTCCGCCGGCACGTCGTCGTCGAAAGCCGTGGGCGTGGTGGTCAGGACCACGGGATCGCCGTTCTGCTGGGCGTCGAGCTTCTGCAACTCCTGCTTCGCCTTCCGCGCCGCCGGCTGGCCCAGGTACTCATCCACCACCTTCTGAAACGACTGCCGGGCCTGGTCGCTGCCCTTCTTGAGCTGGCAGAGCCCGACGCGGTAGGTCGCCTCGGCCGCCTCGGACTTGCTCGAGTTCGGATCAGCCGCCACCTGCTCATACGTGGCGATCGCCGCGTCCAGGTCGCCGGCCGTCTTCTCCTGGTAATAACCCTTCTCCAGCGACGCCCCGCCGCCCCCGGAAGCCTTGGCCGGCGCTGCCATGACCGGCTGCGACGCAGCCAGCACCACCGTTCCGAGCATCAGGACCCAGACGATTGCCCTTAGCGCTTGCATGACCGTTCTCCGCTGCAAAGGTGGAAGGATTCAACCACACTGCGGGAGAGTTTCGCCCGGCCATGTTACCGGCTTGTCACCCTTTCTCGCCCCCTGAATCCTTTTTTACCTCTTTTTCTGGCACCACCGCTGGATCATCCGCACCCGCTCGATCGCCTCCTCGCCCAGTCCCTCGGGCACCTCGTCCGACACGCCCAGCACCAGCCGGGGGTGGAAAAGCTTGGTGACTTTCTCCACGCAGGCCATCAATTCCTCCCGCGAGTACTGGTCCATGAACAGCACCGCCGGGATGCCGTCGAGCAGGATCTTGTCCCCCAGGTGCTCCTTGATTTCTTCCAGCGTCACGTCCCCCTGCGGCTGCGGCGTCAGGGCCTCGATCCCGTCGAAGGGCATGTCCTTGACGTAGCGCAAAAGCGTCCGGCAATATCCGTCAATGTGGCAGTGCGTGTAGATCCCCGCCCGCTGAAGCTGCCCCGATCGCTTGGAATACCACGGCAGCAGATACTTCTCGATGTACGCCGGCCCGATGAGCTGGTCGTGCAGGTTCTCGCCGAAGTTGACGATCCGCACCGCTTCGGCGTGCGGGACGAGCTGTTCATAGAGCCCGTCGTAGGAGTCGTCGATCAGCCGCATCGCCTCCTCGACCTCGTCGGGATAATCCGCCAGGCCGTAGATCAGCGACTCGAGCGTCATCCACCACTGGGCCAGGTGCTGATACGGGCTCTTGGGCAGCCAGAACTGCGGCACGCCGCGCTCGCCGATGTACTGATCGCCGATATCGAAACGCTGTCGGTCGAAGCTATAGGTCACGTGCCGGTACATCCATCGCAAGCACGCCAGATCGTCGCGCGTCTGCACGGGGTAGCGCACCGTCCGCCACACCTGGTCCTCATTGCGGACGTGCTCGCGCACCAGTTGGCCGTGCGGCGTGTCGTAATAGGTCCAGGAGCGGTCACTCTCCTCACGCTTGGTGATCTTGACCGCCGGGCCGAAGGTCTGCCGCACCGGATCGGGCTGGTCGGTGTAGTAGTGCAGGTAGCGCATCGACACGCCCAGGTCGTCCATGAACCCGCGCGTGTCCATCCCCGCGTACCGGGCCGGCAACTTGCCCATCGTCCTGTGCCAGGCGAACCACGGCTCGACGCGCGGCTGAAAGAACACCGGGTCCGTCGGCCGGACGGTGCGTTCGAACACGGCAAGGTTCATCTGACGACGGTTCATGGCGGCCTCGGTCCCCCCGCCAAGATGGAAGTCCTACGCACCTCCATCATGCCCACGACGCACGTCGCGCGCCAACCGCCGGTGTCGCCGGCGTGGAAGATGTCATCCCAGCGGAACAGGCCGCCCCGGCCGGCCCTGCTACAATTGGGCCCGGATTTACGACCTGTTTTTAAGGAATTTATGACCACACCCGCCCCCGCCTACTGCGACCTCCACGCCCACTCCACCGCCTCCGACGGCACGGTCTCCCCCGCCGAACTGGCCGAGCTCGCCCACCGCGCCGGCCTGTCCGCCCTCTCTCTGACCGATCACGACACCGTCGCCGGCCTGGCCGAATGCGGCAAGGCCTGCCAACGCCTGGGCCTCGCCTTCGTCCCCGGCATCGAGGTCTCCGCCCAGCCCCCGAGCCTGGCGGATCACGCCGACCCCTCCTCCGCCACGACCGTCGGCACGCTGCACCTGCTGGGCTACTTCATCCAGCCCAACGACCCCGGCCTGCACGACGCCATCGCCCAGCTCCAGGACGCCCGCCAGCAGCGCAACCCCCACATCATCGAAAAGCTCCAAGAGCTCGGCGTCGCCATCGACTACGACCAAGTCGTCGCCCTCGCCCAAAGCCAGGGCTCAAACGTCGTCGGCCGGCCGCACATCGCCCAGGTCCTGATCGACAAGGGCTACGTCAAGTCCATGCACGAGGCCTTCCGCCGCTACATCGGCCAGGGCGCCCCCGCCTACGTCCGCAAGGACCTGCTCGCCCCCGCCGACGTCATCGCCACCATCCACCGCGCCGGCGGCCTGGCCGTGCTCGCCCACCCCGTCCAGCTCCGCATGCCGGACTTCGACACGCTGGCCCACCAGATCGTCCAGTTCAAGAAGATGGGCCTCGACGGCCTGGAAGTCCGCCACTGCGACCACACCCCCGCCGACGTCCGCCGCTTCGAAGCCCTGGCCAAGGACCTCGACCTGCTCACCACCGGCGGCTCCGACTACCACGGCCCGCGCAAACCCATCGAGCTCGGCTCCCAACGCGTGCCGATGGATTACTACCACCGCCTCCGCGAAGCGCACGAGAAGATGGCGGTCGCCCGCTGATCTGACGCACGGGGTGCGTGGGTGGTACGTCCGTCAGAGCCGGGCACTGTGTGCCCGGACCGGGCTCGCAGAGCCCGGCTCGGATTGCGCCCACATCCCGTCCGTGCATCCACCGTCGTACATGCAGGCTCGCAAAAAGATACAACGATGTGTGATGCGACGTTCCTGCCTAAAACAAGCAGTGCCCAGCTCTGTAGAAAACCAAAATAATCACTGATGCGTATCGTCATACCTTGTCAGAATTCCTCGACAAATTCTGACGATCGGAGACAAGATCACGTAATTGATCTTATCAAAAATCATCCTTTTCTACAGAGCCGCAGTGTCCCCTATCCCGTCCCACGGAGTACACTGGGGCCAATGATCGCAGCGAAGCGTGACTGGATCAATGGAATTAGCGTGCTGATCGCGCCCGAGGGACAAACTCCCGATCAGCCACTTTGCGATCTTGACGGACGTGGGGCAGAATCGGTCGCGGTAGGTTTCCACGTGCGGGGCGAAGGCCCGCCGTTTGTAGGGAAGAGCACCGTCGGGTTGTTCTACTATGGTTACCGGTCCAGCCATGAGCGGCTGGAGGAGATACTCGCGGATTTCCTTCGATACGAAAGCGCGCGGCGGCGCGTGCCTATCTTGTTCGCCACCACGGGGATCGATTTAGGTTCGCTCTGCCGAAGGGCCCTGCAATCCACTCCCGGTCCGTCTACACTGCGACCGTCCGATCCCAGATGGCTCGTCCACTCGACGTGCCTTACTGCGGGCCATGAGATCCGGCGCGATGGGGCGATCAAGAGCTATGCCAGGCTCTGTGCCGAAGGAAGAAGACCCGCATGGCACGCTCTGCGCTCGGAATCGCTTGGCGAATTGCCCGAATATGCAGACCAGATCAACCTCGGGCGAACAGGCAGCCCGTGGGTGGAGGTCGTCCCGGCATCCCATGCAGCCGGAGAGTTCCTCTCTCCCGACAGCACCTACACGCCTGGTTGGAGGTTCTACTTCGATGCCCACGAACTGATACGGTCGGGGCGAGTGATCCGAGCGGTCGGGGAGTTCAAAGTGGAGCACGAACTGCCACTTTCCGGCCTGTGTGTTGCCCAGATCGACCGACAGGCCGTCGATCCTGACGGCCGCGTGAGCGAATGGACGCCGCGGCAGTTCACGGCGATCGCCGATCAGGTTGCGGTAGTCTCCGCAGATGCTGGCGCAGCCGGGTGACCTGTGGTCGGAGCGGCCGCTTGCTCGCGTTACACGGGGCTGCAATGGACGCCAGCCGCTTTAGGTTCTGCATCGACGAGAGATAGGCCGAACGCACGCCAGGGCCTCTGGTGAATTGCGGTATGATTGCCTTCGTCCGACAGCGTTGGTGTGGATACTGTCTGCCCGGAATGATTGTGGAGGAGTGAGTCTCTGCTGAGGTGCCACCACTCACCTTTCACCGGGGAAAGCCGGTGACAGCGGATTGGGAGGGACCGGTGAAACCGCAGTGCCAACCGGTGACGTACCATCCCGCCACGTGTGGAAGCTGCTGCTGTTGATGAACTGGGGCTGCCAGAAGCCAGAGCGTTCTTAACCCCTCACCCACCAGACCCCCGGACGTGACACGCCTGGAATCAAAGTTCCTATCAGTTGGTAGAATCGACGGACAGATGAACGGACGAACGGACATCTGCTTCAGAAGAGCCACAGCCGATGACGCTGCGGCCGTAACAGCGCTGTATCAGCAGCTGTCGCCGGACATCTCCAACCTGCAGCGAGACATCCCTGTTATTCTTGCAGACCCACATTCCCTCTGCATTATCCTTGACGTTGGCGGCGCAGCAGTCGGCGTGGCTTTTTGCTGTGTACGAACGTCACTATCCGCCGGAAGGAAGATGGTCATCGATGATTTGGTGGTGGACGCGCGGTACAGGAATAGAGGACTCGGCCGCGCTCTCATACAGCACCTAACGCGCCTCGCGCGAGAACAGGGCCTGGACTGCATCGAACTCTGCTGTTCTATTGACAAGCCTGAACTTCACACCTTCTATGAACGACTGGGGTTCTCGCACAGGATGGAGATGTACTCAATGTTCCTGACGTAGCCTGTGCGCCATCGCTCTCTTGATCACATTGTCGAGGAGGAAATGGGGACGCTACAGATGTCGTTCGCCGCCCGCCTCTCGGTCTTACCAGCTTTTAAAGCCAGTTGAAGCCCATGTTCCGGCCGTGTCGCGCGGGACCAGTGGGACTGGTCAAACGCCCCTTCGCATCTTCCTCAGCACTCGCAGCCCCGCCACGCGGTACGCCTCAGCCAGCGTCGGGAAGTTGAACACGTTCTTGACGAAGTAGTCCACGTCCCCGCCGAGCGACATCACCGCCTGGCCGATGTGGATCAATTCCGTCGCCCCCGTCCCGATGATGTGCACGCCCAGCAGCTTGCCCGTGTCCTGGTGCACCAGCAGCTTTAAGAGCCCATCGTGATCGCCGAGGAGCTGCCCGCGTGCGATCTGTTGATACGACACCGACCCGGCCTCGAACGGGATCCCCTCAGCCGTCAATTGCTGCTCCGTCTTGCCGACCATCGAGATCTCCGGCACCGCATAGATCCCGTAGGGCAACAGCTCCGTCATCGCCGGCGTCTCGACGCCGCACGCCCAGCACGCCGCCTGCCGCCCCTGCTCCATGGCCGTGCTGGCCAGCGCGGGGAAGCCGATGATGTCGCCCGCCGCGTAGATGTGCGGCACGGTCGTCTGGAAGTGCTCATTGACCTTGAGCCGGCCGCGGTCGTCGAACTCCAGCCCGACGTTCTCCAGCCCCAGCTCCCGGGCCGTGCCCTCGCGACCGACCGCATACAGCAGCGTCTGCCCGCGCAGGTGCTTGCCCGACTCGAGCGTCGCCTCGACCTCTTTCTCCGTCGCCGCGTCCGACGAGCCGTTGGGCCCCGCCGGCACGTCCTGGAGGTCGATCTTCGACACCTTCTCTCCCAATCGCAACGTGATCCCCGCCCGCCTCATCTGGTATTGGAACGACTCGCAGATCTCCTGATCCAGGAAGCCCAGCACCTGGTTCTTTCCATCGATCAGCGTCACGTTCACCCCCAGCGTGGCCATGATGCACGCATACTCCGTCCCGATCACCCCCGCCCCCACGACGATCAGGCTCTTGGGCAGCTTCTTGAGGCTCAGGATCGTGTCCGAGCAGACGACGTTGACCCCATCGAACGGCACGCTCTGCGGCTTGGCCGGGCGCGTCCCGCTGGCGAGGATGAACTTGTCCGCCGTGACGATCTCCGCCTCCTCCGCCCGCACGATCTGCAGCAGGTTCGGCCCCTCGAAATGGGCCGTCCCCCACATCACCTCCACGTCGTTGCGCTCGAACTGGTCCTGGAGCAGGTCCAGCTCGGTGTGGATGACCTGCTGGCTGACGTAGATCAGGTCCGCCACCGTGATGTCGCGCTTGACGCGATAGCTTCGCCCGAAAAGTCCCCGCCGGCTCGCCCCGGTCAGGTGCAGCGCCGCCTCGCGCAGCGCCTTGCTCGGGATCGTCCCCGTGTTGACCGCCGCCCCGCCGAGCTTCTCCTGCCGCTCGACGACCACGACGTGCTTGCCCAGCTTGCTCGCCTGGATCGCCGCCTTCTGCCCCGCCGGCCCGGTCCCGATCACCGCCACGTCATAGTGTCTCATGTCCCACCCATCTGCCGGCCGAGCCGGCGCGCAATAGTTACGGGATCAGTCCCGGCCCTCCCACAGACATGGTAGCTGGATCGACCGGCCCGCCGCGGCACTTGACGAATCGCACGGTTATCGCCCCCACACCACGGCTTCCCGGCCGAATCACCCCTGGCCGATCTCGCCACGCGATAGACGAACAGATCAATCCATCCTGACAGACCCGATGCCCGCCGGAATCTCCAGCTTGTCTAACCACCGCCGATAGTCCGCCAACTTGAACGGCCGCGACCCCGCCAAGTAGTGGTTGAGATAGCTTCCCGCCGCGTCATCCCACCGCAGCAGGTACATCGCCTGCAGCGTTGATTGCGGCACAAACCCCATGCTCGCCTTCCCGTTGGCCTTGACCCCATACGCCGCGTCGAGCAGCACGCCCGATGTGTCCGCGTCCGTCACCGTCACGCGCCCCTCCGCCGGCCGCAGTGTGTCGTTGACCACGACAATCTCGTGTCGCCCCCCGGAAGGTTCACAGCAGATCGCGCAAACATCACGCTGCACCCGGTGAATGTACGTGTACGCCAGCTTCTTGCGGTTGTAGTAATCCACGATCGCGTCGGAGAAGATCGGCCAGCCATCTCGGAGGTTCCACCACAGGATCCCCGTCCGCCGCCACTTCGCGCTGCGGAACCACTCGATGAAGAACTTCTTCGCCTCCGCCTGGCTGATCTGCGAGGCCAGGACGTAGTCATCCAAGTTGTCCGGGATCGCGTCGAAGAGGATGCCGATCTGCTTGCTCATGAGGTTGATGCGGTAGTTCCACCCTGTGAAGTTGCGATGCGGCCGGGTGCAGTGCGTCAGCCACTGGTCATTGTCCCGCCAGGGCCAGACGTGCTCGGCATCGATCATTTCCTCGATCGTCCGCCGGTCCGGGCAGCCGTGGTAGCCGATCTCGCTGGCAAAGTGCGCCAGCGACCCCGTGTAGAAAGCCCCTTTAAAGTCATCGCGTGGCCCCCAGAGATGCCGTTCGGGCTGATTCTGCACATCCGTCCCCATGGCGACCATTTCCGGCGAACTGTAGGGCGAGCTCGGCAGATACTCGCGGTACGGATCGAGTCGCCTCACCACCCCCGGAAGTGTTCCGCGGGAATGCTTGTCCGTGTTGGGATCGATCCCCGGAAGCAAGCGGTGATAGAAGACATCGATCTCGTTGTCCCCCGCCCACAGCGCCAGGCTCGGATGATTGCGCAGCTTCCGCACCACCGCCTCCACCTCGCGCGTCAGCTTGGCCGCGAATTCCTCCGTCTGCGGGTAGATCGCACATGCCAACGCGAAATCCTGCCAGACCAAGATGCCGTGCTCGTCGCACAGGTCGAAGAAATCGTGGTCCTCGTACACATTCCCCCCCCAACAGCGGATCATGTTGCAGTTGAGGTCCACCGCCAAGTCGATCGTCGCGCCAAGGTGCTGCCCATCCCGGCTGTGCAACGCGTCCAGCGCCACCCAGTTCGTCCCCTTGCAGAAGATCTTCTGCCCATTGACGACGAAGACGAATTCGCCAGGCTTTTCCGCCGTCGTCACCGCCGTCCGCACGAGCTTGACCGTCCGCAGCCCGATCCGGCAGTGATGCGCGTCGACGACAGCCCCGCTCTCATCGATTAATTCCACCGCCACGTCATACAGCCCCGCCTCGCCATACCCCCGCGGCCACCACAACTCCACGTCCGTCAGATCGATCGTGTACCGCCCGTGCGTGTCGATCACCGCCAGCTCCGTGCGATGCACCTCCTTGCCGCCGCGCCGCAGCGTCGCCCGCACCTTCATCGCGTCGATGTCGAGCCTGTCCGTCACGAAGTCCCAATGGGCAAACACGCGGGCCGTGCGCTTCCCAGCATCCACCGCCACCGTCGCCCAGTACACGCTCCGCAGCCGCGTGGGATGGAGCACGTCCAGTCGCACCGGCCGCCACAGCCCCGCACTGATCAATCGTGGCGTGATGTCCCACCCATACATGTGCGGCGCCTTGCGCACCGAGATCGACTCGTAGTGCATCCGATCCGCCCACTCGATCGGCTCATTCTCGTGCCTGCGCCCCTCAAGGATCGCCGAATCAATCCGCACGAACAGCTCGTTCTCCCCACCCGTCCGCAGGTGCTCCGTCACGTCGAGCCGATGCTCGATGAGCATGTTCTGCGTACGCCCGACCTCGACGCCGTTGAGAAAGATCACGCCCAGGCAATCCAGCCCCTCAAACACCAGCTCGACGCGCTGCCCCACCTCGATCCCCGGCGAAGCGAACGTCCGCCGATACCACCAGCGATGCGTCTCAAGCTCCCGCAGCAGCAGGATGTTGTTCCCCTTCGAGATCTCCGGCAGCTCACCCGCCGCCATCAGGTCGATCTCGACGTTTCCAGGAACCGTCGCCGGAATCGCCGGCCACTTCGCCGCGACCAACTCCCCCGGCGTCCCCGGCGCCTCCGCCCCCGCCCTCGGAAGCTGCGGGCCATGGAAAAGGTGCCAGGAACCATTTAGCGAGGTGGAGCGGGCCATGTGTGGAAGATTCCAGAAGCAGGGGTACTGCCAGGGCTCAATAGGCCCCATGAGGCGGACCAATTGTACGACCCACCCCCAATCCTTCCAGCTCACGCGCACCA
>JADZET010000437.1 GCA_020850375.1 Phycisphaeraceae bacterium
ACGCTGGCCTACTTCGGCATCGCCAACCTGATCGAGTCGATCACCGTCCGCAAGAACTCCAAGGACGTGATCTTCTACGCCGACGGCAGGCAGCTGGCCCTGATCAGTGCCACTCGCAAGCTGCACCCGGCCGTCAGCACGCAGCTCACGGCCACGGGGAACAACCAGGTCATGAGCCTGGGGTTCTATCTCCCATTCAACGTGCTGGAGAACAACTACGCTTTCCTCCAGGATGCGACCTCGGCCAGCGACCTGACGCTGACGGTCAAGTGGCGGGACATCACCAAGATCTACTCGGCCGGTGGGGCCGACCTGACTTATGCCGGCAACGCTGTCAGCCTGGACGTCGAGACGGTGGCCATCGCCGGCGGCACGCCCGGCAAGCCCGGCGGCCAGGGCTACCCTTACCCGACGCGCATCATCGACGTGCGCACGGTCAAGATCACCGCCACGCAGTCCGACCTGGCGGTGGATCTGAACAAGCAGTCGGCGTACAACCGCTTCATCATCACCTGCTTGACCGCGAGCGAGGCCCCGAGCGAGGCCATCCTGAACAAGGCGACGCTCCAGATCGGGACCACGGTCCTGCGGGCGTCCAAGGCGGCGGTGCTCCGGGACGAGATGAACGAGCGGTATCACTTCATCACGGGCGAAGCCACGGGCTCGGCAGCGATGACGCTGGGCAACCCGTGCTACATCGGCGGCAGCTACATCTTCGACGTGCCCAGCGAGATCCAGCGGATCAACGAGATTCAGGCGGTCGCGGACCCGACGCTGACGTTCCAGCTGATCTTGGACGTGACGCAGCTCAACGCGGCCGACAAGATCCTGCTGGTCAGCGACCGCATCGTCGCCCCCAGCAACGTCGCTTGAGCGAACCTCCTGGAACAGGCCGGCCCCGCGTGGTGGCGGGGTCGGCCTACTTTTCGACTTGAGGGCAAGCCATGAGCCTCATCTTTGACTGGACATCGCCCGATCCCCTCAGCCAGGGGTCGGTCTTGGCCGAGCCGGCGACGACTGCGAACACCAAGACCACCGACGGCGGTTGGCAGGACGTGTTGACGGCCTTTGGCAAGAGTCTTGCCGGGATCGTCTCTAGCGTCGGGACCGCCACGGCCACGGCCATGAGTACCAAGATCACCGGCACGGGCTCGGAGCGCTCGCAGATCGACACCGCGACTCCGACGACTCCGACGCAAGCATCCTTCCTGGGGAATATGAGCAACTCCACCCTGATCATGCTGGGCCTGGGCGGCCTGGCGATCTACCTGCTGGCTCGCCGCCGCTGAACATGGCCTACCAGTCTCCCATCCTGTCGAATGACGCGATCGAGGAATCCCTCGGCCGACCGCTGACCTGGTGGGAGGAACTGGGCATGTGGTGGTATCGAGAGACCACCCCGCAGCCAGGGGACTACGAGGGACCGGCTAGCATCGGCCTGGGCGATGCGATCATGGGAGGGTTGGGCGACGTGACCGAGTGGACCGCTGATACCGCGATCGGCAAGGTTGGAGCGACCATCGGGAAAAACGCCGTAGACACAGCGGAAACGACCGCCGACGTCATCGCCACCGTGACCAAGCCGTCGTGGCTGCTGGTGATCGCCGTGGTGCTCCTGGCGTGGTGGGCCGGCCCGTGGGCGATCCGACAGACCAAGGCCCTCAAAGCGGAGGTTGCATGAATGGCTGTCCCAGCATCACTGCCACCGATCAACATGGCGGCCGGCCCGTCGATGACCGGAGCCCAGACACAAGGGGCCGGGGTCATAAGCGGCTACGGCAACAGTGGCGGCCAGACCAATTGGCTGACGCTGGCCGTGGTAGCCCTTACGGCCGCGTGGTTGTTCAGCGAATTGAAGGGGGGCAGACGCCGGCGGACGTGACGGCCTGGCTTCGCACGCTTGAGCGGCCCCTGAGCGACTTCGACGCTGGGGCCGTCTGGCGGCAGCGGGACGCGGGACAAGTGGCCGTGCTGGCCTGGATGGTGGATGAGCGGCTTGTCGGTGTGATGGTGCTCGCCGTAGCCGAAGTCAAGGCAGGGAAGGTGCTCGACGTGGTGGCGATCAGGTTCACCCCTGGAAGCTGGACAAGGAAAATCGACGACTTTCTAGCTGCAATGTGCAGGGCAGGGGGGTGCATCGGATACCGGGGTTACTCGCCCCGGCCAGTCAACAGGCTCCTGGACCTTGAGCCTCTCGACGCGGGTTGGTTTAGGCGGGTTGAACATGCCCAGCAGTAAAAGCAGCAGCAGCCAATCACAAGTCAGCTCGACCACGACGGCTCCCGTCGCTGGTGGGGCGACGGCGGTGCAGCTTTCCGGCGTGGCCAATTCCCACGTCCAGGTGTCGATTGAGGAACACGGCATCAACGCCACGTCGTTGCAGCAGATCCTTAGTGACCTCGGCCGAGGGGCCGATGAGTCCATCAAACAGATCATCGACTCCGAAAGAGAGACCAGGGCCGCCGTCGCTGACGCCGTGCGCAGTGCGTCCGGTTCGACGACTGACGTGCAGCGCATCTTGGCGGCTGTGGCCTGGCCGGCCGCAGTCGCCGCCGGCATCTACTACCTGAGCAAAGCGGCATGAGTAACAACCTCATCATTCACCGCGAAAAGATCTACCTGAACACGGCTCGGGACAGCGTCATTATGCCCGGCATCGCCGGCCGCTATCTGACCGTGTTCAACGCTTCGAGCTACAACGCCCTGGCGTCGGTTTGGATCAATGAGGTGGAGGGCCAGCCCATCCCGCTCCGCCTGGGCACCACGATCCGTGAGGCCCCGATCCGCCGCATCATCCTGAGCAACACGGCTCAGACGATGCCGCCCCCGCCCGTAAATATCCCCGAGTACCTAGAAGTCGCCGTCTGGGGCGATCCCGACGACGCCGTCGAAGGGGCGTTCAGCCTGGAAGTCGGCAGGACGGCCGATGCCGTCAACGTGACCAATGTGCCTCTACCGGTGACGATTGGCCAGGCGTTCTTGCCGCCAACGCAGATTGACTACCAAGCTACGCCCTGGCCCGTCGGCTCTCGCGGTGTGCCGTCCCCGATGTGGGAGTATGTTGCCAGCGACGCATCGGGCATCGAGACTTTGGTAGCTGTGGTCGAGGACGGTTACAACCTGATCGTTGACCGCATGACTGTATATTTTGGGGCAAGCAGCTTCACCAACGCACAAGCTCACTTCAAAATCAAAGACCCCGCGAACAACGTCGTCGAGTGGTGGAAATGCATGCTCTCTTACCAATCCGCTCCGCAAGAGTTCTGGCGTGGTCTCGTGATCCCCCCGAACTACAAGATCTACCGGACGTTGGTCGGCACTAATCTGTACTGGGTTATCAACGGCTGGAAACAGGAAGCCTAGTTACGTGAGACAGCTATGTTAGAACGCCCGACAATCCAAACCATCACTCTCGACGCCGCCCGCGTTGACTCCGAGATGCAGATCGCCGGTAACCAACTGATGGTGATCGACGCCAGCAGCCCCACGGCGTACGCCACGGCGAAGGTCAACGTCAACGACAACCAGTGCATCATCCCCCTGCGGGCGGGCACGCGGCTGACGCAGTGTGCCATTGAAAGCCTGTTCCTGTCCAACGCGGCTCAGCCCGGCCAGTGGCTGAAGCTGCTGACGTTCGGCGATCCGAGCAACGGGGATTTCCGGCATTTCACCGCCGAATTCCCTCGCCCAGAGGAACATGTAGCGCGGCCTATCCGCACCATGCCTGGCACCGGCAACTTAGTCGTGCCGTTCCACTGGGCGAGCACCGACATCTCCGAGCAACTGGTATGGACGTGCCCCGCAGGCAAGACGGCCGTGATCGACTGGCTGTGCTTCGGTCCCACAGGCGCCGCGGCGGTTACGCTTGCCACGTTGGTCATTCGCGACGATGAAGGCACCCTCCTCCAAGAACTCTACTCGCACGCGGGCTTTTTTGAGATCCCGCACCGCATCCGCCTGTCGGCCGGTCAGGCCATCTGGCTGAAGAGCAGCAGCGGTGTCAACGCGGCGTTCGTGCACGGCTACGCCACCATCGAGTAATCATCATGCCCAAACCCAGCGAACAAGCTCAGTACGCCGGCTGGTCCGCCCTCGACTTCGCGGCGGCTCAGCTGGATGAACTCACCAAGCTCCGGGCCACGCTCGCGGGGGCCGGCCCCGTCCTGATCGACGGGCCGACCGCCACATCGGAGACGCTGCGGCAGGCCTTGGCTGACCAGGCAACCGCCCTCGCGGCCGAGCAAGCCGCGAACCGCGTCAAGAGCGAGGCCGCCGTAGCCGCGGCTGAGGCTAAAGCCGCGGCCATGTCGGAAGCGTAAGCCGATTCTCACCCGCACCATCTCAGAAAGGCTGAACATGACCAAGAACAAGTGGATCGTCTGGTGCTGCGTGCTCCTGGCTGTGTCGGTCACGCTGTCGGTGCTCGGCGGCTGTGACCTGCGGAACGTGGTCGAGGTTCAGACGCCCAGGGCGGTACAGCAGTCCGAGGGGCTGCCGTCGCGGATGTCCCTGCGGGATTCCCAGGCCGAGTATGAGGCGTGGTTGGCCGACGTGCAGCGGACAGGCGCCGTGTGGAGGGAGAACATCGAGCAAGGCGAGGCGATCCGTGCCACGCTGGCCCAGCTTGCCCTTACGGGGCTCAATGAGGTGGGCCCGACGCTGGCGGGGCTGCCGCTCGGGGGGCCGCTCATGCTGGCCGCCACGGGGATCGTCGGGGCGTTTGTGGGGGGCGGGCGGACGTCGAAGGAAAAAGAGAAGTCCTACAACGCTGGCTTGGAGAAAGGGAAGGAACTCAGTGCGTCCGATGCTTAAGGCAGTACGTGACAGCTGGCCGATCTTCGGCACCTTGGCGGCGGTCCTGATCAGCTGGGGAACGATCATCCAGCGGCTGGACGGGCTCGAGCGCATGCAAGACAAGCTATTTGGGGTGATGATGTCGCATATTGACCGCCAGGCCGCCGGCGGCGATGATTCCGCCCATGAGTTACGTTCAGGACATGAGGCGGATGCACGGCTGGAAGCGTCGGCCGTCGCCGGACCTGGATCGGTACATGGCGTGGCGGCGGGTTCTGGCGGAGTTTCCCGGCGGGCTGATGTCGCGGAGCGAAGCGGCACGGTTGCTCGGGGTGGACCCGCAGACGGTGAGCAACTGGATACAGCGGAGCAGCCCGTCGCTGCTCGACGCGATCACTCTGCCGGGCGACCCGCCGAGGATGCGACTGGTTTCGACGGCGGCGGTGCTCGACCTGGTGGAAAAATCCAAAGCTCCGGAGCTTTGGAAGGTTAACTCACTTGACATAAGCCTTTGAGGTATGGTAGTTTAGAAAGTCAGGGTTTCGTCAAGGTCCGATAATGTACGGTAAGTCGTTGTAAACGCTTGAGTTACGATTGAGACGACTTACTCGTCATATCCGGTAAATCTTGACGAGACTGTAAAAGAAAAACCCTGGCGGGCTCGTGAAAGCCCCCAGGGACGGTCCGGCGAGGTTTACTCTTGGCAGAGAAAAACCAGACAACGTGCAGTCTAGCAGGGGTTTCTGGTGGATCAAGCCAGAAACCACCCTCTTTGCTGCGCGAAAAACCTCGCCGGACCTCTTTGCGCCCACTACAGGCGGGGCGGCGGTGGGGCGTCCCACCCCGCCCGGCTTTTACTAAGCAGGAGGTCCTCGATGCCGTACCTAGTGTGGTTCTCTTTCTTCTTTTCGATGAGTGGATTCGTGCTGTGTTTAAGCATCGTGCTGCTATGGAGAGGCGGGCGAGGGCAGACAGTAGAGCAGCGAGCACGTGACAGGTGGATCGAAGATGAGATTAACTCGATCCCTGATCTCCGGTCGGAATTGTCACAGCACCATCGTCGGCTGCATGTTTTAGAAACCCCCCTCGGGCTGGACCACAACGGCAGCACCTACGACGCCCTCCACTCTCGTTTCTAAGCGACGGGCCGCCCCGCCGCTCTTGCCATTTTCCAGGAGAAAAAACTCATGCCCAGTAAGCTCGAAAATGATTTGGCCCTACACATTGTCAGCTTCCGCTGGAGGCTCAGTGAACTGATCCAGGTCATTCGGGAATCGCTCCTACTCCTCGAGTCTGTTGACGCCGCAAGGGAAGACGGCGACCAAGAGATGCCCATCCTTAAGCAGCTACGCGCCTCACTAAAGAAATGCCGTACAGAAATAGCGATGGCTGACCAGGTGATTGCCCCGTACACGGCGGCCATTAGGACATCGGACGGGGGTGCTGCATGACCGCACCGCTGCACTATGAGCCTGTCTGCCCTCACCGGCAGTTTTCGACGTTCCGGGTGCTGGTCGTGTGGCCCTCCACTTGCCCGCTGGTGCCCGCTGGCGGAGCGTACATCTACGTCGGCCCCGCGTGGGGTGCGGCGGCGTCCGCGGCCACCAGGGCCCGTCTGCTCGGCCGCTACGACCGCGTGGTGATCGAGGCCCGTTGCGAGTCCTGCTACGACCTGGTGGTGTTCGCGTGGGACCCACGAGTCGGCTCGGGCTGCTGGGTGCGTGTGAACGACCAGCCGCCGCCGGCTGCGGCGCCGCAGCCGCAGAAGCCCTGCACGCTCTTTGATCCCCTTGAAGCCGAATCCCGCTTCATCCGCGAGTCCGTGACCGGCCGCAACCGAAAATACTCCTGCGGGCCCGGCGGGGGGAAGAGGCCAAGTGCTGACCCCCGCCGGGCAAATTTTCTCGGGCAAGGACGCCCATCATGACCGCCTGCCCAGCAATCCGCTCTGAACTCCCCCTCTTCGCCGACACCCTCTTGGGGCTGCCGGTGATCCCGCTGCAACCGATCCTCGACGGCGGCGGCGGCGTGCCCAAGGACGCCTACGTTTACGTCTACTTCGGCGACGACAAGCACGGCCGAGGGGATCACTACCGCTTGGGGCAAGTCTACAAGGTCAGCCTCTCCGCTGAGACTTGCGCGGTCCGCTTCCCCGGCGACTACATCCGCTCACGGGTGCCCTTCGACGCCGTGCAAGTCGCCCTGCCGGGCGTGGGGGTGGCATGACCACCGCCGAGCACAAGACGCGGCCACGTCGCTCGTGGTGGGCTCTGCACCGTTTTGAATCGGTGGCGGCTCACGCCCTGGGCCATCGCCGCTTGGCGGCTGCCGTCGTTCGCCAGCTCTCTGAGCGGGCCTGGGCGGCCAAAGAGATGCCCTACCTGACCCATTGCCACCTGGCCAAGACACGCGGCCGCAAGCATCGGAACACGTCCAGGGCGATCGTCCGCGAGCTGGCGGATCTAGGGCTGATCCGTCTCTACCCTTGCCGGGGCGGAGCACCAGACCACGGGTTTGAGCCCTACAAATTCCTCCCGAACATGCAGGCTATCAACGCCTACATCGAAGAGCACGCCGAAGCCGCCAACTCGTTCAAAGCACGCCCAGGCGGTGAGGGCGTGAGCACCAAAGCCCAATGGGACGCCATGCTCGTTGAGTTTCGGGCCAAGCGGGCCGAGGAAGCCGCCCAGGCCGAGGCCGATCGGGTCCGCCGGGAGGCCGAGGCACGGCGCCAGGCCGATGACTTGGCCAAGCGTAACGCGGTGTCGCCCTCGCAGGGCCGAATCCACCTCCTGCGGCTACTGATCGCCGACCCGGCCAACCCCAAGCTCCAATGGGTGATGGCTTGGCACCGCATCCAGCCTGACTGGTTGAAGTCGATGTCCGCCGAGGGAATCGACGCGATTTTAACGGCCAGGACGACTTGATCGCTATCGTTCACCCCCATCATGCTAAGATTTTAGCAGTCTTACCGGCTGCGGTCTGTCCCTATCCCCATGAACTGAACAGGTTGCGCTCGGCGATGGGGGCGAGGTGTGAAATTTATTACAAAGTATTGCGTCACGCAAAATCGCCCCAAAGCCCAGGGGAACTCGCCCGGGGCCAATTAAGTGGACGCCTACCGTCCATAACTCCTCCTCTAAGGAGGGAAGGAGACACCAGCGGCCGCAAGGCCGGCCGCTGTGGCTCGCTGCGCTCGAGATCGGTGCCGCTGCGCGGCAGGACTATTTTGCCCCACGTACAGGCGGGGCGGCGGTGGGAGCATCCAGCCCCGTCGGCTGCGTCGGGGGGCAAGGTGCTGCCAGGAGCGACGCGGGAGAACCCAAGCCACGCAGGATCGACAGGAGCGCACCGGACGGGCCGGTGGTCGGCTCGCCCTCGGGCTTGGCAGGACGGACCCACACCCAAAGCAGTAGGGGGATGCCCACCAGCGGAATCGCGGCACCGATCACCGTCAGCAGGACGGCCACGGCGATGATCGACGCCGCCCACGCGGCGGCGGTGCGGGCGAGGGTGAGGAGGTTTTTCGGGGTGCAGATCTGCATGGGTTTTCCTTCCTGGGGTGTAAAAAGGGGTATTCCCAAGGAGGTTACGCTGTGGCATCCGAAAACCCGTCCGTTCCGCACCCCGAAACCCTCGACAAAGTGCTCACCGAACCCCAGCAAGAAGGGGGGTTGTCCGTCGTGGACAACGCCGGCATCGAAGAATCTGCCGCCGGATCGGTGCACACCGTGGCCGAGAACGCCGCTTTGTCGTCCGCCGCCGGCGGGAAAACCTTCTCCGGCGAGCCGCTGGGAAACTTCCAGCTGGACGAGCAGGGCAACGTCGCCTTGCGCAGCGATGGAACCCCGAAGCGGAAAAACGGTCGGCCGCCAGGCAAGCGGGACACTAAACCCCGAAAAGCTACGCCACCCCGAAAAGCTACGCCACCCCGAAAAGCTACGCCGAAAGTAGCCTCCCCACCCGAGCCCGCCGCCGCCCCGTCCGAGTTGAGGGGCACCGATGAGACGCCCGAGCCGGTGGACGAGTCGGCGACGCCGCCGTCGGAAGTCGTCCAGCAGCCCGAGACGCTCGGGCCGGCCGCCGGCGACGTGGCCGTCGAGGCGGCCGAGAACGCCGCCAGAGCGATCAAGGGCGACAAGGCGGCCATGACCACCGCCGAGCGGGCGAGCATCAAGCGTGCGGCCCGCCAGGTCACGGGTGAGCTGCGGCTGTGGCCACCGCTGGCCCTGGTGATCTTCGTCGCGGCCTGGTGGCTGCGGGTGCACGTCCAGACCAAGAACCACAAGCCCGCCGTGCTCGCCGAGCCGGCGGCTGACGGATCAAGCGATGAGCGAGATAACCCACGGGCTGATAGTCGGCCAAACGAAAACCGGGAAAAGTACCCTGGCAAAGCGGATATCTTCGGCGGTCAGACGCCGTGGGCAGCAGGTTTTGGTCTATGACCCCAACGCCCCGGCCCACGGCATGAACGTCGGGGGCTGGCACGGTTGGGTTACTCACGACTTCGCCCGGTTTTCCAAGGCTTTTTGGCAGTCCCGCAGCTGCGTGGCGTTCATCGACGAAGCGGCTGGCATCTTCGAGGGGCCGCACCAGAAGGACGCGCGAACGATGCTGACGCGGGGGCGGCACATCGACCCGAAAACCGGCGGCGGCGGGCATTGCGTCTGGCTCATCAGTCAGCGTTACGTCGGGTTCGACAAGACGGCTCGGGAGCAATGCAGCCTGGCCTACGTGTTCCACGTCGGGGCCAGTGATGCTGACGACCTGGCGGACTGGTGGGGGGCTCCGGTGGTGGCCAAGGCGGCTCGATTGCCCAAGCTCCACTACCTCCACGTCAACAGCCTGGGCCAGGCCAAGGCTGGGCGGCTTACTTTTTGAGAATTTGGGGGTGCGGATTTAGCAGGGTTTCCGGTCGGGTGTGCTAAAGGGGACGCATTGAAGGCAGAAAAACCCTTTAGCAAACCCCTTCGGAGACAAGCCCGTGCCCAAGTTCATCAAGAGCAACAACGTCAGTAGCACCATCTGGACCGCCGTCGCCGTCGCCCTGGGCGTCGCGATCTTCGCCCCGCTCTTCGCCGGCTGGTACGCCAAGGTCACCACCAAGACCGCCACCGCCTGATCCCTCGCCGCCGCAGCGGCACACCATGACCGCCGGCCGGGTCACTCCGGCCGGTTTTTCCGCAACTTTCCCCAGGAGCGAAGGACCAACCATGACCGCCGCCGTTTCCGCTTCCACCGCCAATCTGCTGAACCTCGGGCGTCGCGGCCAGACGGCCAAGACGGTCCCCTACAACGCGAACAACCCCGAGTCGATCGACATCCCCCGCACGTACCCGCTCGACGGGCTGCGGTGCCGGCTCAACGTCAACTGCAAGATCACCAGCACGCTGACGCTGGCCTACTTCGGCATCGCCAACCTGATCGAGTCGATCACCGTCCGCAAGAACTCCAAGGACGTGATCTTCTACGCCGACGGCAGGCAGCTGGCCCTGATCAGTGCCACTCGCAAGCTGCACC